>JBBDNX010000128.1:0-1304 GCA_040877345.1 Pirellulales bacterium | reverse complement strand
TGACCAATGACCAATGACTAATGACCAATGACCAATGACTAACGACCACTAACCACCGATTCTCATGAAACTCTCCCCATCCCCCCTTCTCCCCATCCCCCCTTCCTCCTCCCCCCTCGGCTCCCCTCGCCGCCGCGCCCTCGTCACCGGCGTCACCGGGCAGGATGGCTCCTACCTCGCTGAGCTCCTCCTCGCCAACGGCTACGATTGCCTCGGCCTGGTCCGCCGTTCCAGCTCCTTGAACTTCGGACGCATCGACCACATCCCCCGCCCTGCCTCAGCAGGCAGCGAGGCCGGTGGCCGCCCCCGCTTCCTCCTCGAATATGCCGATCTCACCGACGCCAACAGCCTCTCCCGCGTCATCCACCACTTCCAGCCCCAAGAGGTCTACAACCTCGGCGCCCAGAGCCACGTCCGCGTCAGCTTCGACCAGCCCGTCCACACCGCCGACTCCACCGGCGTCGGCGCCCTCAAGCTCCTCGAAGCCGTCCGCGACTACCAGGACCGCTCCGGCGTCCAGGTCCGCTACTACCAGGCCTCCAGCTCCGAGCTCTTCGGCAAGGTCGTCGAGACCCCCCAGAGCGAGACCACCCCCTTCCACCCCCGCTCCCCCTACGCCGTCGCCAAGCTCTATGCCCACTGGATCACCGTCAACTACCGCGAGAGCTACGGCCTCCACGCCTCCTGCGGCATCCTCTTCAATCACGAGAGCCCCCGCCGCGGCGAGACCTTCGTCACCCGCAAGATCACCCGCGCCGCCGGCCGCATCAAGTGCGGCCTCCAGCACAAGCTCTACCTCGGCAACCTCGACGCCCAGCGCGACTGGGGCTTCGCCGGCGAGTACGTCCAGGCCATGTGGCAGATGCTCCGGCAGGACCAGCCCGCCGACTACGTCATCGCCACCGGCCGCACCTATACCGTCCGCGAGTTCTGCCGTCTCGCCTTCGAGCGCCTCGGCCTCGACTACCGCGACTTCGTCGAGATCGACCCCCGCTATTTCCGCCCGGCCGAGGTCGACCTCTTGCTCGGCGACCCCTCCCTGGCCCGCAGCCGTCTCGGCTGGCAGGCCAAGGTCGAGCTCCCCGAGCTGGTATCCATGATGGTCGACCACGACCTCGAGCTTGCCCGGCAGGAGCGCACGCTCCATCAGGCCGGCCACGCCATTTACATCCCCCAGCCCCACTAGCCTTCTGCCCTCTGGCTTCTGACCTCTGGTCCCTGCCCCATGCCTGTGCCCCACGTCCGCCGACGGCGGAAACCCGTCCGTCACTGCCCTCTGACCACTGACCACTGACCACCGACCA
>JBBDNX010000127.1:0-6783 GCA_040877345.1 Pirellulales bacterium | reverse complement strand
CTCATCGCCCCATTCGGGGCTGTGCTGTCGCTATTGGCCACCTGCCATCCGCTTGCCGCCGTCTTCGTATCTCCCCTTCCCCTCATCCCCCCTTCCTCCGCGCCAGCGCGGCCCACTCGGGCTCCAGATAATAATGACACAAAGCGATGGCCAGGGCGTCGCTCACGTCGTGCGGCTCGATGAGCTGTTTCAGCCGCAGCTCCTGCTGCACGGCTCGCTGAATCTGGCTCTTGCCGGCACGGCCGCTGCCGGTCAACGTCTTTTTGACCTGCGTCGCGCCGTAGTGGACTACCGGCACGCCAGCCTGCTGGGCCGCCAGGCAGATCACGCCGCGGGCGTGGCCCATCAGGATCGAAGTGCGAGGCCGCTTGTAATGGCCGTAGAGTTGCTCCAGTGCCATCGCGCAGGGCCGGAACGTCTCGATCACGTCCCGCACGCCGTCGTAGATCTCGGCCACCCGGGCCGTGAGCGAGTCGCGCGTGCGGCCGCGGACCACCCCCGCCTCGCACAACACCGGCCCTCCCAAGGCCACCTCCAGGACGCCGTACCCGGTGATGTTCAGACCGGGGTCGATCCCCAATACCCGCAGGCCCGTGGCCGGGCTGGTCGCGCTGTTGGCTGGGTGTTGCAACATCCGTGCAGCCGGAAGGAGGAAGGAGGAAGGAGGAGTAGGACAGCAGGGGGAGATGACTTCGTCCTGGTGCCGGCCTACCGCCTCCCGTTCTAGCAATCTGGGGCACGCTTATCGCTTTGCCCCAGCCACCCAGCCGTGGTCTCCGGCCTCATGATTCGAAATTCAAAATCCAGAACCGCTTTCATTCTTTTGCCTTCTGCCTTCTGCCTTTTCCATGGTCCAGTCGGTGCCGGAGGGCCGGTCTTCGAGCGTGATGCCCAGCTCGCTGAGGCCCTGGCGGATCTTGTCGGCCATGGCAAAGTTCTTGCTCTTGCGGGCGTCCGCTCGCACATGAATCATCAGCTCCATCAGCTTGTTGACCAGCTCGCCGCCGCCGCCGCGCGATTCCACCGGGCGGCGGAACAGGCCCAGCGTGGCGGCCAGTTCCCGCAACGTGACCGTCCCCTCCCGCAACAGCCGCATCGCCTCCGCATCGCCGCGGCCGCTGTTCTCCAGGTCCCGCTCGTCGGCCAGCTTGTTCAACGCCCGTACCAGCTCGAACAGGTCGCCGATGGCTCCACCCGTGTTGAAGTCGTCGTCCATCGACTCCAGGAACCGCCGGCGATGCTCGGCGAACGCTCCGGCCGCCTCGCGCTCGTCCCGCCGGCCGGGGGCCGCCACGTCGTAAAAACTCTGGCCCGTGATCCGGGCGTACCGCTTGAAGAAACGATAGAACGTGTCGAGGCCCTTCTCGACCTCGGCGATCCGGTCCTCGCTGTAGTCGATCGGATGGCGGTAATGCGTCGAAAGCAGAAAGAAGCGGATCGCCTCCGGCTGGTAGCGCGTCAACAGCTCGCTGAAGGCGGTGGCGCCTTTCGATTTTGCCATTTTGCCGGCCTCTTGGGCCGCCTGCTCTCCGGCTTGAGCGCCGGGGGCATCAAGCGGGCGGGTGCTGCGCCCGCCCAGCTTGCCGGCTTCGTTCGAGGCCTGCATCAGCCCGTTGTGCAGCCAGTAGCGGGCCAGCGGCTTGCCGTGGCGGCATTCGCTCTGGGCGATCTCGTTTTCGTGGTGCGGAAACACCAGGTCCAGCCCGCCGCCGTGGATGTCGAACGTCTCGCCCAGCAGCTTGCGGCTCATGGCCGAGCACTCGATGTGCCAGCCCGGCCGGCCGTTGCCCCAGGGACTGGGCCAGCTCGGTTCGCCCGGCTTGGCGCTTTTCCACAAGGCGAAATCGGCCGCGGAGCGCTTCCGCTGGGCCATCTCGCCTCCTTCGCCGTGCAGTTCGGCCACGCTGCGGCGGCTGAGCTTGCCGTAATGCGGGTCGCGCTCGACCTCGAAGTAGACGTCGCCGTCCGACTGGTAGGCAAAGCCCTTTTGGACCAGGTCGCGGGTGAACTCGATGATGTCGGCGATGTGCTGAGTGGCCCGTGGAAAGTGGTCCACGCTGTCGATGCCCATCGCTTCCAGGTTGGCATGGTAGTCGGCCGCCATGTCCTCGGCCAGCGCCGGCATCGGTATTCCGCGGCGCGCCGACTCGGCGATCAACTTGTCGTCGATATCAGTGATGTTGATCACCAGCGTGACCTCAAAACCCGAATAGGCCAGGTAGCGCTTGATGGCGTCGAAGATCACCGGCCCGACCATGTGGCCGATGTGGCTCGGCTTGTAGACCGTGGGTCCGCAGAGGTAGATGCCGACTTTTCCCGGCGCCACCGTTTCCAACGGCTCCCTGGTCCTGGAAAGCGTGTTGTAGACTCGTATCGCCATAACAAGGCAGCCTTAAACGGGCTCGATCAGCACGACGGCCTGGGCCATGATCGCTTCGCGGCGTCCCACCGGACCCACCGATTCGCCGGTCTTGGCCTTGACGCCGATCCGCTCCGGATCGATCCGCAATAGTTGGGCAATCCGCTGGCGGATGGCCTGTTTGTAGTTCGACAGCTTGGGACGCTCCGCAAACACGATTGTGTCGACGTTGACCACCCGAAAACCGGCCTGGGTGACCCGCGCCAGGGCCAGGGAGAGCATTTCGGCCGAATCGCGTCCCTGGTTGGCCGGGTCGGTGTCGGGGAACAACTCACCGATGTCGCCCAGCGCGGCGGCGCCCAGCAGGGCATCGGTCAGCGCGTGCAACAGCACGTCGGCGTCGCTGTGACCGACCAGTCCCTGGTCGTGAGGGATGACGACTCCGCCCAACACCAGCGGCCCGCCCGGCTGAAGCCGGTGGGTGTCGTGCCCTATGCCAACTCGTGCCGCGAGCGTATCTGGGTCCTCTTGGAATCAGGGGTCAGCAATCAGGAGGCAGGCCTCCAGTCTCCAGCCTCACGTGTGCCGAATTATATCCGAGGCGGTGCTTGTTCACAACGCACCCGCCGGCCGCCGCCGGCGCGGCGGGCCACTTCTCGCCCCAAGCGCCCAGGCCTATAATCGAGTTCGAAATGGCCATCATCCAAGTCAGAGGGCTTGCCAAGTCCTACCGCGTCTACCAGAAGCAGGAAGGCTTGCTGGCCTCGGTGCGGGGCCTTTTCCATCGCCGGTACCGCCTGGTTCAGGCCGTCCGCGGCATCGACCTCGACGTCGAGGAAGGGCAGTTCGTGGCCTTTTTGGGCCCCAACGGGGCGGGCAAGACCACCACCCTCAAGCTGCTGTCGGGCGTGATCACGCCCACCCGCGGCACGGCGGAAGTCATGGGGTTCGTTCCCTGGAAGCGCGACAACGCATACCGTCGCCGCTTCGCCTTGGTGATGGGGCAGAAGAACCAGCTTTGGTGGGACCTGCCTGCGCAGGAATCGTTCCGCTTGCACCAGCAGATCTACCGCATCGAACCGGAACGATTCGAGCGGACCCGCGATGAGCTGGTCGACCTGCTGAGGGTAGGGGGCCTCTTGTCCCAGCCGGTCCGCGAACTGTCGCTCGGCGAGCGGATGAAGATGGAGTTGATCGCCGCCCTGCTGCACTCGCCCGAGGTGCTGTTTCTCGACGAGCCCACCATCGGCCTGGACGTAATCGCCCAGCACAACATCCAGAACTTTTTGCGCCATTACCAGCAACTGCGGCGGATCACCATCCTGCTGACCAGCCATTACATGAAGGACGTGGCCGCCTTGTGCAAGCGGGTGGTCATCATCGCCCAGGGACGGATCATGTACGACGGTTCGCTGGCCGGCATCGTCGACCGATTCAGCGGGCACAAGGTGATCACGCTGCAATTTGCCGACGAGGCCGCCCTGCCGGCCGACTTGGACCGCTACGGCCAGGTGCTGGAGCAGCAGGCGCCCAAGGCGCGGATCCGCGTGCCGCGGCGGGCGGTGCCTGAGCTGCTGGCGGCGATTTTGGCCCGGCACACCATCGAAGACGTGAGCGTTGAGGATCCGCCGCTGGAAGAAGTGATCGCCGAGATGTTCTCGCAGGCGGACGACCGCATCGCCGCCGAAGAACGAGCCGAACAGCTTGCCTGACGGCTCGGCCCCGCCCCGGAAACCAGTCATGTTGGCCAAAGCTCGGACCTGGTGGACGATCCTGAGGATCTGCCTGGAAGAACGGCTGGTCTACCGGGGCGATTTTGCCCTGGGAACGCTGATGCGGTTTTTGCCCATCGTGACCCAGATCTTCTTGTGGCGGGCCGTCTTCGAGGCCACCAGCGGCAGTTCGATCGCCGGCTACCAATACCACGAGCTGATCGCCTATTACCTGCTGACGATGGTCACGCGGGCGTTTTCCAGCATGCCCGGCCTGGCCTCCGGCATCGCCTTGCAGATCCGCAACGGCGAAATCAAGAAATTCCTGATTCAGCCCATCGACATGATCGGCTTTCTGCTCTTGAGCCGCGTGGCGCACAAGCTGGTTTATTACACCGTGGCCCTGGGGCCGTTTGCCCTGGTGTTTTACCTCTGCCGCGGCTTCTTCGCGGGCTGGCCCGACCCCGGCACGCTGGCCGCCTTTGCCGCCTCGCTGCTGATGGCCTTTCTGCTCGGTTTCTTCCTGGAAGCCACGTTCGGCATGCTGGGGTTCTGGTTCCTCGACGTCAGCTCGCTGTTGTTCGTGTACATGCTGTTCAACTTCTTTTTCTCCGGGCACATGTTTCCCATCGACATGCTGCCGGGCATCTGGGGCGACCTGGTGCAGCTCTTGCCGCTCAAATACCTGGCGTATTACCCGGCGGCCGTGTTCCTGGGCAAGGTGGAGGGGGCGGCGCTGGTCACCGGCTTGTGGGTGCAGCTCGGCTGGGTGCTGTTCTTTTTCGCGGCCAGCCGCCTGGCACTGGCCCTGGGCCTGCGCCGCTATAGCGGATTTGGGGGCTAGTGCCTTGACCGAATCTCCCCGCTACCTGCGCGTGTTCGGCACCTTTGCCCGCAACAGCCTGGTGCGCGACATGACGTTCCGCGCCAACTTCCTGATCGACTGCGTCTCGTCGCTCTCCTGGGTGTTCATGAACCTGGGCTTCTACGTGCTGATCTTCGAGTACACCAGCGAGATCGGCGCCCGCACCGGCTGGCAGAAGTACGAGTTCTTCGTCTTCCTTTCGACGACGCTGTTCGTCAACAGCGTGGTGCAGGCCTTTTTCATGCCCAACGCCAATGAGCTGAGCGAGCTGATCCGCACCGGGCACCTCGACTTCGCCCTGCTCAAGCCGATCGACACGCAGTTCATCGTCTCGCTGGCCCGCATCGAATGGTCGTCGCTGGCCAACTTCGTGTTCGCTTTCGTCTTGTTGTGCTACTCGCTGGTCCAGCTCAACTTTACTCCGCAACCGGTGCAGTTCGTGCTGTATCCCTTGTACCTGGCCTGCGGTGTCGCCATCCTCTACAGCCTGATGATCGCCCTGTCGAGCGTCAGCATCTGGCTGGGCCGCAACCAGAGCCTGTACGACTTCTGGTTCTACATCACGAATTTTTCGCGCTATCCGATGGAGATCTACGCGGGAAGAATCGGCACGCCCTTGCGGCGCGTGTTCACGTTTGCCATACCGGTGTTGATCGTCGTCAACGTGCCGGCCCGTTTGCTGGCCCGCCCACTGGAGTCGCAGAACTGGCCGCTGGCCGCCTTCGCCCTGGTGGCCACGGCCGGCAGCCTGGCCGCCTCCCGGTGGGTCTTCCAGCGGGCCTTGGCTAGTTACCGCAGCGCCAGCAGTTGAGCCGGCTTTTTTTCCAGGTCACTTTTCGAAGACCCTGAGGACTGAAACTTCGCATGAAACTGGCCTTCAGCTCGAACGCCTACATGAACTTCTCGATCGAGGAGGCGATCCGCCGGATTGCCGCGGTCGGCTACACCGGAATCGAGATCCTCTCCGACGTGCCGCACGCCTGGCCGGCGGGGCTGCTGCCCGAGCGCAAGCAGGCCATCCGCGATTGCCTCCAACAGCACGGTCTGCAGATCTCCAACGTGAATGGCTTCATGATGAACGCCGTGGCCGACCCGCGCCAGCCGTACTGGCACCCTTCCTGGATCGAGCCCGATCCGAACTATCGGGCCATCCGCCGCGAGCACACCAAACGGGCTTTGCGGCTGGCCGCCGAGCTGGGGGCCAAGAACCTGCAGACCGAACCCGGCGGGCCGCTGGCCCAGGGCCAAAGCTGGGACGATGCCGCGCGCACCTTTTATGAAGAGCTGATGCCCTGCGTCGACGTGGCCGAAAGCGTCGGAGTCGGCCTGCTGATCGAACCCGAGCCGGGTCTGATGATCGAACGCTTCGGCGAGTACCTCAGGTTCATCGAGCGGATCGACAGCCCCTGGGTCGGCTTGAACTTCGACATCGGCCACGCCTACTGCGTCGGCGAGGACCCCCAGGACTGGGTGCTCAGGATGGCCGCCCACACCAGGCACTACCATTTCGAGGACATTGCGCCGACCCGCGTTCACCAACACCTCGTGCCGGGCCGGGGTGCCATTGATTTTGCCGCCACGCTGTCGGCCATCGCCCAGACCGGATACGACGGCTGGATCACCGTCGAGTTGTATCCCTATATCGACGATCCCGACGCGGCCGCCCGCGAGGCCTACGAGTTTGTCACGGCCGCCATGGAGGGGTTGAAGGCGGAAGGCAGAAGGCAAAAGGATGAAGGATGAAGGAGGAAGGAGGAAAGGATCAGGCCTCGACGTTCCAGTCCGATCACTCGCCGTTGCGGGCCTACCTGGAACTGTTCCGGCTGCCGAACGTCTTCACGGCCATG
>JBBDNX010000126.1:0-6799 GCA_040877345.1 Pirellulales bacterium | reverse complement strand
ACCGGCGAAGGCGGCGGATCGACCTCGACTTTCCACACGACGGGCGCCGGGGCGCGTGCAGGTGGGGGTGCCACGCGCCCCGGCGGGCGCGGTGGGGCGGCCGGTTGCCCCGCTCCTGCGCCGGCGGGTTGCGGCCTTCCGAAATCCGGTGGCAGTGGATCGCGCTTTACCGCGCCGGGCTGGTCCGCCCGCGCGGCGGCTACGTGCCCTGCCTTCCGCAGGCTCGACGTCAAAAGGGCGGCCGCCAGCAGGAAGACGCAAGAACCGCCAAGAACAACCGGCAGGAGCCAAACCGGATGCCGCGGCTGCGATGCCGGCGAGACATCGAGTCGGTCGGGCATGGTCGCCGAATCGGGCATGGCAAACGGGTCCCAGGCGCCGGGTTGGGACGGAACCGAGAGCACCGAGCGGCAGGCCGGGCACAGCGCGGCCCGTCCGGCAAGCTCGTTGCCGGCCCGCAGTTGATGTCCGCACGAGGGGCAGACGACCACGATGGGCATAGCCGCTTCTCCCACACCAGCCGTTGGGACCGCCATTTGCAATCGGCGGCCCAAATAGCAACGCGCGTCAAGGCGCCAACGAAGCAAGGTCCGACCTGTCCAGCCCGGCGGCCGTGGCACCGGCAAACACCCGCGTGGGAGGGAGCAGATTCAGAAGATACCCGGCGGCGGCTTCCCACATCATCCTGTTGAGATGTGCCTCGACCGATTCACCCTCGTTCAAATTCGAGAACGTGATGTCGTTGGTCACCACGGCTTCTGCTTTCCAGACAGGCTTGCCGCCGTCGGCGACCACCATCGCGCAGGTGATTTTCTGGCCCTCGACCCTGACCTTTCCGCCACGGCCCTCGAGACTCAGTCCGTGCACGTCGTACTCCAGTGTTTGGCCCGTGCGGGCGTGTATCATGGTCAGCTCGAGCACCACGGGAGCCCGGTCCGCGACCTGGATGCCCTTCTTGGCCAACTGCTCAGTTACGTTTCGCCGCACGTGCTCGGCGAGATTCGGCTTGCCGGGCACGGCCGGCAGCGTGATTGCAAGGCTCAACGTAGCGCCCGGCTGAACGCAAAACCGCGCACCGGCCAGCTTGCTCGCCAGGCCCGGATCGGGCAATCGGGCGGCCCGCAGGTGAAGGCCTCGCGGTCCGGACGGCAAGGCGGCGGCAAACCAGTGCCGCCCATCGGGGCTGTCCGCCAGGTGCAGGCCCCGGCTGAGATGGTAGCTCCAGACGACTGCGCCGAGACCCAGGTCGACCAGGGCGGCATTATCTATCAGCAAGTGACCGTCGCCGCACCAGTGCATCGAGCGAGGCCGCGACGGCAGGACGAATTCGTGCTCGACCTTGCCGCTGACCAGTTCGAGGCAGGTAATCCGGCTGCCCAAGCCAGCGGATGCGGCCAGTGCTAGCCGCCGGCCTGCGGGATGAAAGGCCGCCGCGGCAGGGGGTGAGTCGAAAGGCACTTCGCCGCGGGCGTCGCCGCTGAGCGCATCGAAGAACCGGTAAGCGCCGCCGGCGTACACGGCCAGGTATTTATGGTTAGGCGTCAGGGCAGGCTGGGCCGCGCCCTCCATCACGTACACCGCCTGGCAGTCCGGCAATTTCCAGAGAACGAGTTTTTCCTGGAGGTTCATTGTCAGGACGTGATCGGCATTGACGAAAGCGGCCCAGGTCACTTCCTGGTGCTCCGCTGCTTCGTCATCGTAGGGGCGCCAGCCCGCGATATAGCTCGTATCGGCCAGGCGCAGCACGTCGACGCGGTCCGGCCGATCGAAGAATTCTTCGTCCTCGACGGTCCTCAACAGGGCGTGCGATGCGTCCGGGCTGAACGACACCAATTCGCAGCGGAAGGGGATATTGACACTGGCCTGCCGCTGGCCGCTGCGCAGGTCGTACCGATCCAACCAGAAAGGCACCTCCGTTTCCACGCCGGCGGGCCGTCGGCCCCCGCCGATCCGGGCCGCCAGCTCCGGCGGCAGTCGCGCGGCAACTTCGGGCGGGAGCTCGGAGAAGAAGTCGTCGGCTTCGGGCGGCCAATCGGGGCCATCGGGCGGAAAAAGGGAATCGGTCCCTGACTTGTTCTGCCGCGGCCGAGCCGCATTCATGACCAGCGCCTGAGCCAGGTCGGGCCTCGACAACCGCACCGACTTCAAGAGACCGTCTTCGGTCTTGAGCCGCAGCGGCTTGTCGGGCAACAGCGCCGCGGCCGATGGCAGGGGATCGGCCGCGACCTGCCACTTGCTCGCTGATTCGAGCGCCACATTCCTGGCGGTCGACCAGTCGGCGGGTTTGAGTGGCGGCATGCCGGTGACAGCCAGCTCGCCTCCCGATTCCGCGACTCTAGCCGCGGCGGCAATCTCTTCCCGCGGCAGTTGATAGCCGGTGAGCACGCGGGCTTCAGGCGGACCCGCGATCACCATCAGCCGCTCGTCGTCGAGCACGACGCGCGGCGCGGCCGGCATGGTGGACTCGCTGATCGGCAGCCGCCAAACGGCTCTGCCGACGCGGCGGTCGACGATGGTGCGGCCCAATACCAGCCAGCGATTGCAGTCGGGGAACCACTCCAGGGCACGGCCCGTGTACTCGCGGCCGGCGCCTTTTGGTCCGACATGGATTGTCTCGATGGTATCGCCCGACTCCATATCCCAAGCAATGAGCGTTTGATCCTCCCGTGAATCGAAGAGGCCGGCGAGTTGCGCGCCGTCCGGTGAGAATGCGACGCCGCGCGTGTCGAAAGAATCGGGCAGATCCATTTCACCGACCGTTTCCCCGCTGTCGAGCTCGTACAAGCGGAGACGCTTGCCGTCCGCCACAGCCAGGTAGCGCCCCCCCGGACTGAATGCCAGCGATTTGCGATTGTGGAAGCGGGGGAGCGGCAGCTCTCGTTCCTCTTGGCCCGACGGCAGATGCCACAGAATCAGCCGGTCGTCATGGACGCCGCTGACGAGGCGGTCAGGACTGGAGAAGGCCAACAACTCCAGGGATGGACGACCATGGAGTTGTCCCAGGGCCTTATTTCGCTTTACGTCCCACACCCGGATGCTCCGGTCGAAACCGAAACCGCCGTAGGACGCGATATAGGCGCCGTCGGGGCTGATGGCCACCGTTGTCGAAGGGAACCGTCCCTTGAGACGGGCGACCTTGGTCATCGAGCTGAGGTCCCAGACGTCCCAGGCTTCGCGGCCGGCCGTAAGGTTGCCGACCGCCACAATGGGGCTGGGGACGTCGGGGTAGAGCACCGCACCAGTGCCGACGTTGCCCGGCACGGCGAGCCGAATATCGGCTTCGTGCGCGAAGGCGACCGGCACGGCGGGCGGATCCGCCTCGACATGCCACGTGGCGACCCTGACGGCGCCCAGATTCTTCGGGCTGGCCGGCGTCATGCGCCGCGAATCGCTCGCGTCGACCCCGGCCGCGGCATCGTCCAAGTCGTCGGGATCATCGGGATGGCCGCTGGGCCCTACGATCGTTGGACGGCGTTCGACCGGCGGCGCATCGAGCGGCCTTGACGGCGGGTCGGCGGCCGGAACCGGGTCGGCTTCCCGCTGGCCGGCGGGCTGCTCCGCCGGAGTGCCGGCGGCGGCGGCCACGATCGGATCGGCGTCACGCCGTCCGCGCAGCCCGGACATCAACAACGCGGCCGCCATCAGGAACAAGCAAAGTCCGCCGCCAACCACCAGCGGCATCCAGATCGAAGGCTGTGACCAGGGGGGCGGCGGCCCGCTGGCTTGATTGGGCTGGGGCGCGGCGACAAACGGATCGCCCAGCGGAGGGGATGCCAGCGGAACCTGCACCACGGCCAGGCAGGCCGGACACCTGGCGGCGCGGCCGGCAAGCTGCTGTGGGGCTTGAAGCTGGTGTCCGCACGACCGGCAGCTCACGACGATGGGCATGGCCGGGCCTCCGGGTAAAAACGCCGAGTTTGCGGCTCCCATTCTGGGGGGCGGGGAGCCAGCTTGTCAATCGATGGCAGGGCTCGATCCGCCTGCGGCGGCGAGGCCTGTTCGGGCTCTATTCTGGACGGATGAGGATGCGGCGGCCGTCGCGGCGGAATGTCAGCCCGGCGGGGCCGAGGGCAGCCTCGAACAGCTCGTCGATCGACGCCTCGCGCACGCTGAAGCTGACGCGCCGGTCCAGCGCGGCCTTGGTCTCGGCCTGGGCTGCCGGGTCGACGAGCAGCTCCAGTTCGAGCTGCGCGGCAATCTGGCGCAGCACGCCGCCGAGAGGCTTGTCGAGGACGTTGACGGTATGGACCTGGGTGGCGCCCGGGGGGGGAGTGCGGCCGACGGGACGAGGCGCGGGCGCGGAAAGCAGCTCGTGGTCTTCGAGCCGGCCGCTCACGACCAGCTTGCCGGCCGAGATCTCGATCCGCGCCGCAGGGGCGCGGCGCGCCCAGCGCTCGGCCAGCGCCGCCGGCCGGCTGCCGCCCGGGTAACTCTTGACCAGCTTGATGGGCGGTTGCAACGGCACCAGCGTAATCAGCCGTCCGTTCTCGCCGATCTCGAACGTCAGGTCGAATTGGATGACGACGAGCGTCAGGCGGTCGATGAGCGAAAGAGGCGGCAGATCGGCGGCCGCCCAAAGGTCGTGCGGGATCCGTTCGAGCCCCTCGATCCGCAGGCTGGCTTCAGCCGCCAACGCAGCAACCAGGTCGCGGGGCGAGGACAGGTCGGGCCACTGCCAGGCGCGCTTGCCGGTGAGGGGGGCTCGCGAGGCGGCCGGCAGCGCGGCGGCTTCCTGGGCGCGCACGGCGGCCGCGGTCCGCAGGATTTCGGCGGTGGGGCGAGGACCGATGTAGGCGAGCGGGCCCAACCACGAAAGCCCGAGCTGGCGCGATTCGGCGAGGCGGCCGAGGGCTTCACCCAGCGGCACGCCGTTGAGCGCCAGTGCGAGCGGCTGGCCCGGATCGACGCGGCGGTCGAGCAGGATGGCGATTCGATTGGCGCGGGAAAGGTTCGCCAGACCCTGCCGCAACGGCACCTCGGACCAGGAGAGGCTTGTCGGCGCCAGCCGCTGCTCGTCGAACTGGGGACCGGTCAGCCAGGCGGCCGGCTCGGCCGCGGCCGGCCGCGGCGTGCCAGCCCAAAGAACCAGGACGGCTGCCACCGCAATCCGACACCGGCAGCGGGCGACCGTGCTTGGCATGAGGCTGGCCAAAGGGAAGGGTGAAAAAACTCGCTAAGTGATTGTAACACGGCGAAAGGCAGAAGGCAGAAGGAGGAAGGGAGGTCTTAGTATTTGGGCCTTCGCGCCGGGACTTTGCCCCAGGCCCGGCATCTTCCTGTTTTCTGCCTTCTGCCTTCTGCCTTCTCCCCCTTCAATGCCAAGATCCCCCTTCTTCTAATTATGGCTGGTTGAACGCCCGCGTCCGGTTACACTAGAACTGGCCCGCAACCCCAGGCCGTTGCCTGATCCGGTTGGCGGCAGCAGCAACGCGTAGCGGAGACGATTCGCCATGGGCGCCAGCGTTCCCCGGTTGCCGCTCATCGAGTGCATGTACCAGCGTTACCTGGTCGATCCGGACGACGTGCAGTTCGCCAAGCGCGTGTCGGAGTCGTACACGATCGGAACGCTCGAGCGGCTGGCCGACCGCGGCTCGCGCTTGACGCGCCGGGCCGCCGTGCTGGCCTTGGGGATCCTGGCCGACTACGAGAGCAACACCGTGTTGGGCCGGGCCTTGCTCGACGAAGACCGGGCGGTGCGGACGCTGGCGGAGCACGGCCTGCGGGCCCTGTGGTGCCGCGCCGGCAACGCAGTTCAGCGGCTGCAGTTGGCCAAGGTCGTCGGCTTGAACGTGTCGGGGCACTACGCGGAGGCGATCGTCCGGGCCAGCGCGCTGGTGGACGAGGCCCCCTGGTTTGCCGAGGCCTGGAACCAGCGGGCGATCGCCTATTTCAGCTCGGGCCGCTATGCCGATTCGGTCCGCGACTGCCGGCAGACGCTGGAGATCAACCCCTATCACTTCGGCGCGGCCGCCGGCATGGGTCAGTGTTACTTGGAGTTGAAGCAGCCGCGGCTGGCGCTGGAAAGCTTCCGCCGCGCCTTGCGGCTCAACCCAAACCTGGAAGGCGTCCGCGCCCACGTGGTGGCGCTGGAGCGCACCTGGGATAAAAAGAAGTAACAGCAACGAGCGTGAGCATCGCCAGGCGGCCGGTACTCGTGCTGGGGGCGGGAATCAACGGCGCGGCGGTGGCGCGCGAGCTCGTGCTGGGCGGCGTTGACGTGGTGGTCGTCGACAAGGGGGACCTGGCCGGCGGGGCCACGGCTTATAGCTCGCGGCTGATTCATGGCGGCCTGCGATACCTCGAATACGGCGAGTTCGACCTGGTCCGCGAGTCGCTGGCCGAGCGCACTCGATTGCTGCGGCTGGCGCCGCAGTTCGTGCGCCCCTTGAAGCTGTGCATTCCGGTGTCGAACCGGCTGGGCGGCCTGGGAAAATCGATCGCACGATTCAGCGGTTGGAAACCATCGGGCGGCGCCACGCGGCCTGAAGTTCCGCGAGGCCTGTGGCTGGTCCGGGGCGGGTTGTGGCTGTACGACTTCTACGCCCGCGATCCGGAGCTGCCCAAGCACGAGGCGTTCCCGCTGTCCGACCCCAGGGCGGTGCAGGTCGACCGCAAGCGATACCGCTGGATGTGCGCCTACTACGACGCGCAGATACTGTACCCGGAACGCTTCGTGGTGGCCTTGCTCGAAGATGCCCGCCAGGCGGCCGCGGCCGCCGGGGCGTCGTTCGAGCTGTTCACTTATCACCATGCCCGGCTGAGCGGCAGCCGGATCGACGTTTACCGCTCGGCGGGCGCA
>JBBDNX010000125.1:0-6801 GCA_040877345.1 Pirellulales bacterium | reverse complement strand
GCTGGTCGTCCTTCATGCTTTCGGACTGGTCGAAGCACCAGATGACCAGCACCTTGTTCTTGACCAGCATGTTCAGGATTTCCTGGGTGATGCGGTCCATCGCCTGCTGGTAATCGTCGACCACCGCCTGCGGCTCGCCCAAGGTGCCTTGGGGCAACTCCATGCCGAAATGGTTGCCCGGCATCGAAAAATCG
The DNA here is from genome assembly GCA_040877345.1 of Pirellulales bacterium. Classification (GTDB taxonomy): domain Bacteria; phylum Planctomycetota; class Planctomycetia; order Pirellulales; family JAICIG01; genus JBBDNX01. The sequence continues at coordinate 6,607 of JBBDNX010000125.1, read as the reverse complement.
CTCAAGTCTCCCACGTTCACCTTGGGAGCCAGTTGCGACTCGCTGAGCGCGTGGTCGTAGGTTGGTTTCGAGATGCCGAGCAGGCCGCCGCCCGCCGTGCTGCTGGTCGATACGGGAGACGAGCTCACCAGGGCCAGTTCGCTGGTGGGATCGAGATTCACATCGACCACCTGGTTGACGAGCTCCTGCGGCCGTTCGAGCGTCGCCATGAAATTCGGCAAGACGGGTTGGATGGCTTCGGGCATGATCGCCAGCCCCAGCGCGAGAATCAGCGCCAAGTGGACCAGCATCGAGGAGCAGACGGCTATCGCCGTCCGCAGGTGGCTGCGCGCCAGCCCCTTGCTCGGCAGGTCGGCGCCGGCCTGCTCGTCTTGCTGCTCGCGCGATCGACCGTTGCGCGAGCGGCGAGGGAGAAAACGGCGTCCCGTCTCGGAAAATCTCGAACGATCACGGGCGCGCTGGGATGCCGCCGAATCGGGCCGGGCCGCGACTGCGGAGTCGGAGTCCTGCCTGGGCGCACTATCACCGGACGTATTGGCACTCACGTCGCAAGCCTCGCGCAGGTAGGCAGTTTGTGCCCCTTGACTAGTGTAACCCCGCTGGAATGGGGAAAGCAACCTAGCGGATTAGCGGCACGACCAGCCGGACGAGCGTTACGACCACGACCACGCCGGCCAGATCCAGGAGGATGCCGTAGCGGACCATCCGCAACAGCGGGATGTGCCCCGACCCGTACACGATGGCGTTGCACGGCGTCGATACGGGCAGCATGAATCCCAGGCTGGCGCCGAAGGTTGCCCCCAGGGCCGGCTCGAGCGGGTCGGCGCCGGCCGCCTGGGCAATCGCGATGGCTACCGGCACCACGATCGTGGCCGAGGCCGTGTTGGACGTCGACTCCGAGACCAGCGTGGCCACCACGGTGGCGGCGATCAAAAGCCACAGGCTGTCGTCGGCCGGCAGAAACCCGGTGAGCCCCTCGCCGATGGCCCGCGCCAAACCGGTATCGTTGGCCAGCACGCCCAGGGCCAGCCCGCCTCCGTAGAGCAAGACCACTCCCCAGTCGATCTGGACCGCCTCGGGCCAGGTGATCGCCTTGCGCCGGCCGTCGCCCGGCAGCAGAAACAAGAGCACGGCGCCGATAATCGCCGCCACGCCTTCCGGCAGGCCGCTGGATAGCAGGCGGTACAGCTCGCTCTGCTGCCCGGCGACCAGCGCGGCGATGCCCGGCACCACCCAGAGCACGGCCGTCACCGCGAAGGCCGCCAGCGCCGAGCGCTGGCCGCGGGTCCAGGGCCCCAGCGTCTCGCGCTGGCGGGCCAGCAGCTCGCGGCTGCCGGCGAACCGCTTGACGCCGGCCGGGCAGAAGTAATTCAGGTAGCAGAACAGGTACAGGTACAGGCAGATGACAATCGGGGTGCCGATGAGCATCCACTTGAGAAACGGGACCTCGACGTCGATCGACCTGCGGATGAAACTCAGTCCGATCAGGTTGGGCGGGGTGCCGACCGGCGTGGCCAGCCCGCCGATCGAAGCGGCGAAGGCCGTCATGAGCATCATGCCCGTCGCGTAGCGCCGGTCGATGGCCGGGCCGCCCGCTTTCTCCTGCTCGAACAGGAAGTTGAGGATCGACAAGCCGATGGCGAACATCATTGCGGTGGTGGCGGTGTTGGAGATGCAGGCCGACATGAGGGCCGTCACGGCGCCGAAGGCGAACAGGATGCGGCCGGGACTGGCGCCGACCCAGCCGAGCGAGAGCACGGCGAAGGCCAGCCGCCGATCGAGCCTGTGCAGGAAGATGGCCCGCGCCAGGATGAACGAGCCGATGAACAGGAACATCAGCGGATCGGCGAAGGGGGCAAAGACCTGGCGGGCCGGCGCCACCCGCAGCAACACGCAGAGGGCCGCCCCGGCCAGTGCCGTGACCGGCATGGGCAAGGCCTCGGTGACCCAGAGCACGACGACGCCGGCCATGACGGCGGCCAGCCGGTGGGCCTCGGTCGACAGGCCGGTCGCCGGCCAGAACAGCACGGCGGCGAACGCCAAGGGCGCCAGCACGAGCCCCAGCCGAACGCGGGCCCGTTCGAAGGAGCGTTCCAGGGGGCTCAGGCTGTTGTGGATCACGACGCGCTAGGGCTACTCCTTCTGTTCGCCGCGCCGCTCCTTGAGTCGGACGGCCTTGCCGACGCGCTCGCGGAGGAAGTAGAGCTTGGCCCGGCGGACAATGCCGGATCGTTTGACTTCGATGCGGGCGATGCGCGGGGAGTGCAGGGGAAACTTGCGTTCCACCCCTTCGCCCTGCACGATGCGGCGGACCACGAACATCTCGCGGGTGCCCGAGCCGCTGCGGGCGATGACCACGCCGTTGAAGATCTGGATCCGCTCCTTCTCGCCTTCCAGGATGCGGGTGTGCACGTCGACCGTGTCGCCGATCTTGAAGTTGGGAATCTCCGGTTTAAGGTTCGGTTTCTCGACCAGGTCGAGCAATCGCTGGCTCATTGGGTTTCTTCCTTTCGATGCTTGTTCCGCTCTTGTGTTCTCAAAACGCTCTGTTCCATCCGCCAGCGAGCAATCTCCTGGTGGTTGCCGCTCAACAGCACCTGGGGCACCTCGTGCCCCCGGAATTCCCGCGGCCGCGTGTACTGCGAAAACTCCAGCAAACGCCGGCCTCCCGAAAACGAATCCTCGCTGCTGCTGCGCTCGTCGCCCAGCACTCCGGGCACCAGGCGAATCACCGCGTCGATCAGCACCATGGCGGCCACCTCGCCTCCATTGAGGACGAAGTCGCCGATGCTCACCTGGTCCGGCTGCAGGATGTCGATCACTCGTTCGTCAAAACCCTCGTATCGTCCGCACAGCAAGAGCAACCGGTCGTTGGCGGCCAGTTGCTCGACCAGCGGCTGATCCAACCTCCGCCCTTGCGGCGACAACAGCACCAGGTGCCCGGCTTGGGGGCACATGGCCTGCACCGCCTCCACGCACTCGACCACCGGCTTGACCATCAGCACCATGCCGGGCCCGCCGCCGAACGGCCGATCGTCGACCGGCTTATGCCGGCCCTCGGCCCAGTCGCGGATGTTGTGCAACCGCACGTCGACCAGGCCCCGTTCGATCGCCAGCTTCAACAGGCTTTGCCCCAGGTAACCGGGAAACATCTCCGGAAACAAGGTCAGCACGTCGAAGCGCATGGCTCAACCGCAAAGACTCGCAAGTAGTAGTTATTCCGCGGGTGCCTCGCCGGCCTCGCCCGCCGGCGCCTCGGCCGGCTGCTCGGCGGGTGGCGCCGGCTGGGCGGCGGCCACCGGCTGGGCGGCGGCCCCCGGGGGGGCGGCCGCCGGGTAGGTCGTGGGCGGGGGCACGTAGACCGGTTCGGGCAGCGGCGGAACTTCCTTGGGCTGGGCCAGCCGTTCGCGGGCGGCCTGCTGGGCATCGACGCGGATGCCCTGGGGGCCATACTTCTTGATGAACACGCTCACCTTTTCGCTCGGCTGAGCGCCGACGGACAGCCAGTAGCTGAGCCGTTCGGTCGCCAGCACGACGCGGGCGTCGGTGTCGGCGATCATCGGGTCGTAGGTGCCCAGCTCTTCGAGCACCTTGCCGTCGCGCGGGTGGCGCGAGTCGACGGCGCAGATGCGAAAGAACGGCCGGTGCTTGCGGCCCATTTTCTTCATGCGGATTTTTACAGCCAAATCGGTTCTCCTGTAGGTAGTTAGTTGTTTCGGGTCGGGTCGTCCGGCCCCTTCTTGCGTTTTTCGTCGCGCTTGCGGCGGCGGGCGTCTTTTTCGCGCTGCTGCTTGAGCCGCTTGCGCTCCTGGCTGGTCAACCGTTTTCCCGTGTCGCGTTTTTGGCGGGTGAGCGTGCCGCCCGGATCGAGCGCGCCCCCCTTCTGCAGTTGCTGCACGGTCTTGAGCCGGTCGCGGACGCCCATGCCGGCCATCCGCTTCATGATGTCGGCCATGCCGTCGAACTGCTTGACCAGGGCGTTGACCTCCGAGGGCTCGACGCCGGCGCCGGCCGCGATCCGCCGGCGGCGGCTCTGGTCGATCACGCGCGAAGGGTTGCGCCGCTCGTCGGCGGTCATCGAGTCGACGATCCCGCACAGCCGGTTCATGTCCGCCTCGGCGTCGACGTTGTCCATCATCTGCCCCAGGCCGTTGAAGCCGGGGATCATGCCCATGATCTTGTTCAAGGGCCCCAGCCTGCGGGTCTGGGTCATCAGCTTGCGGAAGTCGTCCAGGGTGAACTCGCCCTTGCGGAGGCGTTCTTCCTGGACCTGCATCTCATCCTGGTCGAACTTCTGCTGCGCCTGCTCGACCAGCGTCAGGACGTCGCCCTGTCCCAGGATGCGGCCGGCCATGCGGTCGGGGTGGAATTCTTCCAGGGCATCGAGATGCTCGCCGGTGCCGATGAACTTCAGCGGCACGCCGGTCACCGCCTTGACGCTCAAGGCCGCCCCGCCGCGGGCGTCGCCGTCGAGCTTGGTCATGATCACGCCGTCCAGCTCCAGGGCCTCGTTGAAAGCCTTGGCGCTGTTCACGGCGTCCTGGCCGGTCATGCCGTCGACCACCAGGTACACCTGTTCGGGACCCACGCGGCGGTCGATGCGCTTGAGCTGTTCCATCAACTCTTCGTCGATGTGCAGCCGGCCTGCCGTATCGAGCACGACCACCTGGGCGCCGGTCTGGCGGGCGTGCTTGACGGCGTTCTGGCAGACGGCAACCGGATCCTGCGCCCCTTCTTCGGCGTAAACCGGCAGGCCGAGCTGCTCGCCCAACACCTGGAGCTGGTGGACGGCGGCGGGGCGCTGCAGGTCGGCGGCGACCAGCAGGGGCTTGCGGCCGCGCTGGTTGATCAGGCGGGCCAGCTTGCCGCAGGTGGTCGTTTTGCCCGACCCTTGCAGGCCGCACATCATCAGCACGGTCACGTCGCCCCGCAGGTGCAGCGAGTGGTCGACGGGGCCCATCAGGTTGACCAGCTCGCGGTAGACGATTCCCACGACCTGCTGGCTGGGGTTGAGCGAGTTGAGCACCCGTTCGCCGACGGCCTCCTGGGAGACCTTGGCCATGAAGTCCTTGACGACCTGGATGCTGACGTCGGCCTCGAGCAGCGACTGCTGCACGAGCTGCAGGCCGTCGCGCATATTCGCCTCGGTCAGTCGGGCCTTGCCGCTGAGCGTCTTGAAGGCCGAGCTGAGACCTTGTTGGAGCGATTCAAACATGGCCGATTAGGTACAAAGCAATCACGGACAAAGGTTTACGGCAGCAGGCGGGCGTGGCGCCAGCGCGCCTGGCTGCGCGCGGATCCCCCGGCCCGCCCGCAAGAACCGTTCGCCCTCCGGCGACAAACCTCGCATTCTAGCCCATCCGTTGCGGCTTTCGCAAGCCATGCCGCGGTAGTGTCCTAAGACACCGTCTTAGAACACTACCCGGTGCAACAGTCGCATTCCGGGCCTTACCGCCTAGGGCTGTGATTGGCCCCCGCAGCCGTTACCCAGCGGCTACGGGGGCAGCTTCAAAAACCGACTTGTCAAAAACAGGTCGCCTCGCCGATCGGGGCGTCCGCTTTAACTAAGCCACCCCGGCGCAAATTGAAAGCCGAGTTCGGTGGCTTACGTTCTGACTGCGGATAAGAAGCTGTCCGTGGTGCATCTGTTGGTCAAGGGCAACTCGATCCGATCCACCGTACGCTTGACAGGCGTTCACCGGGACACCATCATGCGCGTGCTGATGCGGGTGGGCAATCAATGCCGCGAGCTGTTGGACGAACGGATGCGCAATAAGGAGCCGGTCATGACCTTGCCGGGACTCAAAGGCCGCTTCTCGACGATACTCTGTGATCCACCGTGGCGGTTTCAAAATCGAACCGGCAAGATGGCACCAGAGCACCGACGGCTCCGGCGATACCAGACGATGAGTTTGGAAGAGATACGTGCTTTGCCCGTGAGTGGGCACGCGGCCGAGCAAAGCCACCTGTATCTGTGGTGCCCCAATTGCCCTCTTAGAAGAGGGCCTATCCGTGATGCGGGCCTGGGGGTTCACCTACAAGAGCAACATCGTTTGGTACAAGGTCCGCAAGGATGGCGGGCCTGACGGCCGCGGGGTCGGGTTCTACTTCCGCAACGTGACCGAACTCGTCTTATTCGGCGTGCGAGGCCGCATGCGCACCTTGAAGCCTGGCCGAACTCAAGTAAATCTGTTTTCCACGCGCAAAGAGGAGCACTCCAAGAAACCTGCGGACCTGTACCGAATCATTCAGGCGTGCAGCCCCGGTCCGTATCTTGAACTGTTTGCCAGGGAGCGCCGGCAGGGGTGGGTCCAGTGGGGCGACGAGATAGATACGTACCTAGACCGCCGCCCGATTTATCCGCAATACAACGGCCACACCAACGGGGCTATTCGCCGGGCCGGTAGCACGAGGCAGAAGGCATCCAGGCAATCCAGGATGTCGTGGAACTCTTGCTTGAAGTCGCTGGCGAGAATCGCGGTGGCATGCTCCCGCTCGTCGAAGCGATACTTGTCCCGCAATCCGGCGGGGATTAGGTCCAGGCCCATGCCCGTAGCATGGTCCGTAACCCGCGTGCCAAAGTCAATAAATCGCTTTTCAGATTAGG
>JBBDNX010000124.1:0-6833 GCA_040877345.1 Pirellulales bacterium | reverse complement strand
CAGCCGGCCGGGGAGATGATTTCGGCCGCGCTCAACGTGAACATCTTCGTCGCCGCCAACCTGAAGGTGCTCGATTTCGAGATCGCGCGGTACCGGGTGATCGAGGCGGGCCGGATGAAGGTCGGCGTGACGGCCATCGTGGGCGACACCTTCCAGGAGCAACTGAACAACCCGGAGATCCAGTTCACTCCCGCCCGCCAGGCTTTGGCCGAGCTGCTCCCCGAGTTGAAGGCCCAGAACTGCGATCTGCTGGTGCTGCTCTCGCACGCGACGCTCAACGAGTCGCGAGAGCTGGCCGGGCAGTTCGCCGACTTCGACGTGGTCGTCACCGCGGGCGGCGCCGACGAGCCGCCGCACCAGGCAACTCGGCACGGCAGCGGCACCGTGCTGGTCGAAGTCGGCCATAAGGGCATGTACGCGGTGGTCCTGGGCCTGTACGACGACAAAAATCAGCCGCTCCGCTACCAGCGCGTGCCGTTGGACGCCCGATTCAAAAACTCGCCCGAAATGGACCAGTTGCTGGTCAGCTACCAGGATCAGCTCCAGCAGCTTGGCTGGTCCGGCCTGGGTTTGACGCCGGCCGCCCACGCGCGAGGCAAGTTCGCCGGATCGCAATCCTGCCGCGACTGCCACCCCACCGAGTTCTCAATCTGGGAGGACACGCCCCACTCCCATGCCACCGAGACGCTCGAGCATCTGTCTCCCCCGCGCCAGTACGATCCGGAGTGCATCAGTTGCCACGCGACCGGCTGGAACCCGCAGGAGTATTCCCCGTACACCAGCGGTTTCGAGAGCCTGAAGGCCACTCCCTTATTAGTGGGCAACGGCTGTGAGAACTGCCACGGGCCGGGGGCCGCCCACGTGGCCGCCGAAAACGGCGGCGACACCAGGCTGCAGACCCGCTTGCGCGGCGAGATGCGGCTGAAGCTCAACAAGGAGACCAAAGAAATCATCATCCAGGGCTGCATGGAGTGCCACGACCTGGACAACAGCCCCGACTTCAGTTTCGACACCTACTGGCCACAGATCGAGCACTGAAGCAGTAGTCTCCCTTGAAGGGTAGAGCTGGGGACGATTGTCCGTTCTGCCCTATCGTCTGCCGCGGCTTGGCCGAAAGGCGGCTGCCCTTCATCCTGCCGCACGTCCATCGCAGGTGAATGCTCTGCCCCTTTGGTGGAGAGTGAACAACAGATGGGAAGGATCGGCAAGATGGATCGAGCGAATCGGGGCCGATTACACTCCGCCGCCCGAACAGACGATACTTCCCGGACAGATGGCACGGCTTGCGCAACCGATGCCGGCATTGTGAAAGGCGCAACCGGCAGAAGTGCTGCCACCGGCCCGCACGGTTGAATCCTTCAGGTATCCCCATGCCGCCACCCGATGACTGCCCGGCGATCGCCCATTGCCGGGCGGCCAGAATTCGCCTGGCCGAAAGATGGTGGTGGATCGCCTTGGTCGTGGGCCTGGTCATTTGGGGGTTCACCGATGTTCGACGGCGGGCCGTGATCGACCCCGACAACCAGTACGTCCATAGAACCGATCTGACGGTGTTTACGGCTGCTGGTGCGGCTTTCTTCACCGACCAGGACCCATACAGCCTCGAAAATCCAAGGGGATGGAAGTACCCCTATCCACCCCTGTTTGCGCTGGCCATGGCGCCGCTTTCGTTTCTGCCGTCGACCTGGCAGGCGGTCGCCTGGTTTCTTTTCAGCGTCGCGCTCGCCTATGGTAGTTGGCACGAGTGCGTCCTCGTGTCGCGCAGCCTGGGCTACGACGTGCGGCTCACGCGGCTCAACGCCAGTCCGGCGCGGTGGATCGGCATGGCGGCCATCGTCGCGGTTTCGCTTCCGGCACTCAACTGCCTGCAGCGCGGGCAAGTCGGGATCTTGAAGCTCTATTTCCTACTGCTCGGCTTTCGACTGATGCTGGAAGCACGCGGTTGGTTTCGCGCGTTCCTGGGCGCGGCGGTCTTCTCCCTGCCTACGGCCGTCAAGGTCACGCCGATTCTGCCCTTGTGCCTGGTGACCTTCATGTTCGCACTGTCGAAGGGGCTCGAACGGCCGCGGCCGCCTTCAGTACGACGGGCCGCCGCGTATCCTCTCGGAGCTTGCTTTGGATTGGTCTTGTTTCTGCTCCTGCTGCCTGCCGCGGTGATCGGCTGGAACAAGAACATCGAGCATCTGCACACCTGGTACGGGCGCGTGGCCACGATGGCCGTCCACGTCGACCCGCGGGGCCAGGTCGACTCGCCGTATACGCCTCGAAACCAGAGCCTGGCCAACGCCACGCATCGGCTCCTCAACTGGACCACTTATTTGGCCCAGCGCGGTCCGAACGACCCACTCCTGCACCGCGATTTGCCGCTGCTCATCACGCCGGTGGACGAAGCCGGAGTGGAGCTGCTGCTCAATGGTCTCAAACTGCTCACCATCGTGCTCGCGCTGGCACTCGCGATCGTAGTCGGAATCCGAGGCGACCGCTTGGGCCAGGCTGCCGCCTTTGGCATGGCCACGGCCGCCACCCTGATCGTTTCACCCGTCAGCCGGGGGCACTACTTCGTATTGCTCTTGCCGGCGCTCCTCTGGGTCCCATGCTGGTTGAAGCGGCAGGGCTTTCCACGGATGGGCGGCCTCGTGTCGGCCGTCGTGCCCGTCTTGTCGTGCTTGCACTACGTCGCGTTGGGCTGGGCCGGCCAGGTCGGGCTGCTCGGCCTGGGGACAACCTGCTGGTTTCTGCTGGCCACGGCATGGATGCTCGTCGGCAGCCTTAGGCAGCCTGCTGAGCAGGCCGGCGAAATACCGCAGGTCTTTTCGTTCCCGACCGCGCCGTCGTCGATGGCGGCCTGAGCGATCGAGGGGCGCCGAGGGCAACCCCTACTCGTTCATGGCGGCCATGGCCTCGTCGGGGATGTTGAAGTTGGCCGACACGCTCTGCACGTCGTCGTGGTCGTCGAGCTTTTCCATCAACTTCAGCACGTTGCGGCCGGTCTCGACGTCCAGCTCGACGGTGTTGGTCGGCAGGCGGCTGATCTGGCTGACTTCCGGCTGGACCGATCGGGCGCTGAGAGCTTCCGACACCTGCTGAAAGCTGCCCGGCTCGCAGGTGACCTCGAAGTTTTCGCCGGCGCGTTTCACGTCGTCGGCCCCCGCCTCCAGCGCCAGCTCGAACAGGGCCTCCTCGTCGATCTGGCTGGCGGGAATCAGAAACATCCCCTTGCGCTCGAACATCCAAGAGACGCAGCCGCTCTCGCCAAGCTTGCCGCCTGCCAACTCAAAGCACTTGCGGATCTCGCCGGCGGTGCGGTTACGGTTGTCGGTAAGAATCTCGCACAGCACCGCCACTCCGCCGGGGCCGTAACCTTCGTACAGAACCTCGTCGAGATTGCCCCCCTCCAACTCGCCGGTGCCGCGCTTGATCGCCCGGTTGATGTTGTCCTTCGGCATGCTGACCGCGCGGGCCGCGTCGATGGCGTACCGCAGCCGCAGGTTGGCCGACGGATCGCCGCCCCCCATCTTGGCGGCCACAATGATCGCCTTGGAGAGCTTGCTCCAGAGCTTGCCGCGCTTGTTGTCGATCAGCGATTTCTTGTGGGCAATATTGGCCCAGTGGGAATGACCTGCCATGGACTCTCGTTTCCAGTCTTCTGCGTTTGCGGCACTCTGTGATGCAACGAGTTTTCAGTTTTGGGTTTTCACAGCCACCCAAACGCCTACTCTTTCGCTTGGGCCGGATGGGCGTCGAGCTTTTTCCGGACTGCGGCGGCCTTGTCCGCCTCGCTGTTTTTTTCAAACGCTGCCAGCGCCCGCTCCCAGGCCTGGCGGGCGGCATCCACCCGGCCGGCGGCCAGGTAAGCGTCTCCCAGATGATCGAGGATCACGCTGTCGGGCTCATCGCCGGCCGCCGCCCGCTCCAGCTCCACGACGGCCTCTTCGTGCCGGCCCATCCTGTAAAGCACCCAGCCCAGGCTGTCGCGATAGGCCGCGTTGTCCGGCTCGGCCGCCACCGCCCCCTGGATCATCTCGAAGGCCCGCTCCAGGTGCTTCCCCTGGTCGGCCCACAAGTAGCCCAGGTCGTTCTGCGCCGAAACGTCGTCGGGGAACTCGTCCAGCACTTGTTCCAGCCATTCTTCGGCCTGCGGAATGTCGTTCCTGGTCACCGCGATGTGCGACAGCACCAGCCGCGCCTGCCTCAACGTCTCGCGCACCTCCTCCGATTGGTGCTTGGAGTCGAAGCGGGCGATCAGATCGCGGTAGGCCTGGGCCGCCTCCTCATACCGCTTGGCGTAGTACAGGATCCAGGGAACGCGGCTTTCCAGCCGGGGCGAATCCTGGACCAGGCCGGCGGCGGCTCGGGCGGCCTGGAGGGCCTCGTCGATCTTGCCATCCATCGCCAAGGCGCCTGAAAGATAAAAGTGAAAAGTGGGGTTGTCGGCCGGCAGGAAACGCTCGTCGATGCCCCGCTGAAAAACCCGCGCCGCGTCGGCGTAGCGCTCATGGGTCAACAGGCCCAGGCCCCACGTCAGCAACAGCTCGGCCGCGTTCTCGCGCTGGACCTTAAGTGCCAGCGAAAAGAACTCGTCAGCGTCGTCGAGGCGCTTCGCCTCCAGCGCCAGCAGGGCGGCTGCCAGGCGCGCGCCCGGACCCAGGCTGTCCGGATCTTCGGCGTGCTGCCGGCGGGCGGTTTCCAAAAGCGACGTCAACAACGCTTCATCAGCGGCGATAGTCTGGGCCTCCTCCGACAGCATCTCGAGGCCCCCCGTCTTGGCCACCGACTCTCCCAGCACTTTCAAAAGCGGCCCGGGGCGATTGGTCCGCCGATAGATGGCCGACAAACCCTGAAAGGCTTCCGGCGACGGCGCTTGCTCGACTGCCTCGACGAACAGCGGCTCGGCCTGGTCCAGCTTTTCGACGGCCAGATACTGACCAGCCAGGAAGGCCCGCAATGGCGCATTGCGCCCATCGAGCTTCCGCAACTCCTCCAGCCGGCCGATCAACGCGTCCGGCTTGTTCGACTCGGCCAGCAAGCGGGCCAACAACTCATAGGGGGCGGCACCCTGGCTGGCCGTCCGCGCCCCCAGGTACTCGTCGAGCTGCTCCAGCGCCTTGGCCGGCGCGCCTCGCAGGGCCTCCACCTGCGCCAGATGATAGGCGTGCACGGCCGCGTCGGGCGCGGCGGCTTGGGCCTTTTCGAAGGCCGCCAGGGCCGCATCCGGCTGTTCGACCGCCAGGAAGGCTTTGCCGATCAACAAGTACGTGGGGGCCGCTTCTTCCAGCAAGGTTTTCTGAAGCGTCTTCTCGTCAAGACCGTAGTCTCCAGGGTTGTCCAAAGCGGGCATCACCTGGGAAAACGACTCGGCCGCCTTGGCGGGCTGACCGGCAAGGAAGTAGAGCTTGCCCAGCTCCATCGTGAGCATGACGAACGAGGCCGACTGCTTGTCCTGCTCGAGTTTCAAGGCCTGCTCGTACAACTCGATTGCGCCGGCCAGGTCCCCTTCCTCCTTCATCACCACGCCGAGCTGCCGCAGCCAGAGCGGATCCGACGGGGCAAGCTGGGCCGCCTTGAGTGCGTAGCGGACCGCTTCGGCGTTGCGCTCGAGCTGGAAGGCGACGCGCACAATATCGCGAAGGATCGTCAACGAGTCGGGATCGTGACGCAAAGCCCTCTGGTACAGCCGCAGAGCCGAGCTGTAGTCTTCCTGCTGCTCCTTCATCCGACCGGCCGCGAACAGGCTCAAGGCCTCGACCTGGCTTCGTTGTTCGTCCGTGGCCGGGTTCAACTGCTCGAGCGGGGCGATCAGGTCTTCCAGCACCAGGGGCGGCTTCTCTGTCTGCTCTTCTTCCGGCGGGGCAACATCTTCTTCCGGCGGGGCAACCGCGGTGGCCCGTGGACTTTCGGCGGCGCGTGCTTCGGCGGCCTGAGCAGCTACGGCCAGCAGCCAGCAGCAGGTCATCCGCCCGAGCCACACGCGGCCCAATGATATGATTCCCACTTACATACTCCTTGGAACGACGCCAACATGCAGGGCGTTGATCGTCAGCCGCGCTAAACCGCGTGAGAGCATAAAGTCTTATCGATTAGCGGTTTAGCTTTAAGCGCGTATCGCTGATCCGCGTTGCGCGGGCACTCGCGTCGCGCACTGTATTCTAGCAGCCGCCTCGGACAGGCAGAAGGGATTCGGGAGCGGCGGGAACCGACGCTTGCGCGTTCTGAGTCCTCCTTCCTCCTTCCTCCCTTCATCACCGCGGCTTGCGCTTGGACAAGCCGACGGCCGCCGACCGCCGTTTCTCCGCCGCTTTCTTGCCGGGCTTGCCGGCGGCCTCAGCCTTGGCCGCCTCGCTCTTGGCGGCCTGGTCGCGGGCGTCGCTTCTGACCGGTTCGGTCTTGCCGGCGTCGGCCTTCGCGGGGTGTTCGCCGGCCCGGCCGCTTGTAGGCGGCTTGGCTTTACTGGGCTCGGCTTTCTTCTTGGCCGCCGCCTTGGCCTTTCCGGCCGCTTGAGCTTCCGAGGCTGCCGCACGCGCTGCCTTGGTCGGGCGTTTGGGCAGCCGCTCCTTCGCCTCGGGCGTGATCTCCAGCAATACCTTGTGCAGCGCCGGGGAATAAGGATTGGCTATGAAATCGGCGCCCAACTGATGTGCCAGCGAACCGAACTCGACGCCTTTGTTCTTCGGAATCGCCCGTTCCAGGCCGGGCACCACCCCGGACCCGGCGTCCTCGTCGTCGGCCAGCCCCAGAACCTTGAACACGCCGAACAACCCCCGGTCGACCGGGATGGCGTGACCTCCCAGCGTGGCCTGCGTCACGTAGTTGATGGCGAAGGGGGTCGTGCCTTC
>JBBDNX010000123.1:0-6841 GCA_040877345.1 Pirellulales bacterium | reverse complement strand
GAATACGGGATAGTGCTGCCGCAAGGCGATCAGCCGCTTCATCCACCAGAGCAGCGATTCAGGGTTGATCCGTTGCGTCTCGACGTTGATGCTTTCGAAGTGGTACTCCGAGTCGATGATCGGAGGCAGGTAGAGTTTCTGCGGGTTGGCCCGGGAGAAGCCGGCGTTGCGGTCCGCGCTCCACTGCATCGGCGTTCGCACGCCGTCGCGGTCTCCCAGGTAGATGTTGTCTCCCATGCCGATCTCGTCGCCGTAGTAGATCACCGGCGTGCCGGGCAGCGAGAACAACAGGCCGTTCATCAACTCCACCTTGCGGCGGTTGTTGCCCAGCAGGGGCGCCAGCCGGCGGCGGATGCCGAGGTTGATGCGGGCCTCGCGGTCGTGGGCATACACGCGATACATGTAGTCGCGTTCTTCGTCGGTGACCATTTCCAGGGTCAGCTCATCGTGGTTCCGCAGGAACAGGAACCACTGGCAACTGGGTGGTATGGGGGGAGTCTGCTGGAGGATGTCGATGATCGGAAAGCGGTCCTCCATCTGCGTGGCCATGAACAGCCGCGGCATGAGCGGGAAATTGAATGCCGTATGGCACTCGTCCTCCTGGCCGAAGTAGGCGATGGCGTCCTCCGGCCACTGGTTGGCCTCGGCCAGCAGCATGCGGTCGGAGAACTTGCTGTCGATGTGCCGCCGCAGCTCGCGGAGAAACGCATGCGTTTCCGGCAGGTTTTCGCAGTTGGTGCCTTCGCGTTCGTACAGGTACGGCACGGCGTCCAGCCGCAGGCCGTCCACGCCCATGCCCAGCCAGTAATCGAGCACCTGCAGCAGGGCCCGCCGAACTCGAGGGTTGTCGAAGTTCAAGTCGGGCTGGTGCGAGTAGAAGCGATGCCAGTAATAAGCCCGTGCCTCGGCATCCCAGGACCAGTTGGACGACTCGAAGTCCTTGAAGACGACCCGCGCATCCCGGTAGCGCGCCGGCGAGTCGCTCCAGACGTAAAAGTCGCGCCAGGAACTGTCCGGCCGGGCCCGGCGCGACCGCTGGAACCAGTAGTGCTGGTCGGAGGTGTGATTCAGCACCAGTTCGGTGATTACGCGCAGACCACGGCGGCGGGCCTCGCGCAGAAAATTCTTGAAATCGCGGAGCGTGCCGTAAATCGGGTTGACGTCCATGTAGTTGGCAATGTCGTAGCCGTCGTCGCGCAGCGGCGAGGGGTAAAAAGGCAACAGCCAGACCGCCGTCACGCCCAGGTCCTGCAGGTAATCCAGCTTCTCGGTCAGGCCCCGGAAATCGCCGATGCCGTCGCCGCTGTGGTCGGCAAACGCCCGGACGTGAAGCTGGTAAATGATGGCGTCCTTGTACCAGAACGGATCCGGGGCAAAGGACGTTCGGCCGCCGCTCTCCATAATCTGCGCTTCCGTTACATGAAGTATTCGAATTCCCGCTCCGTGCGGATCCAACGCCGCACCCGGAACACGTGGGCCGGTGCGGTCCGCGGATCCAGCTCTACGTAGTTCCGCGGACCCTGCCACAGGTAGCGGGCGTCGCCCAGCAGGTCGTGAACCTGGAACGGGCGGCCCGGCTCGACCCCCAACTGCGCCAGGTCGATATCAACCCAGCCGGAATGCGTGTGGTGCGGGTCGAGGTTCACCACCACCAGAATCACGTTCGACCCTTCCTGCTTGCTGTAGGCGATGAGCTGTTCGTTGGTCGTCTGGTGAAACTCGAGGCTGTCGTCGCTTTGCAGGGCCGGGTTCTCCCGCCGGATGCGGTTCACGCGCCCGATGAATTCGGCGAGGCTGTCCGGCCGGGCCAGGTCCCAGTTCCGCAGCTCGTATTTCTCGGAGTGCAGGTACTCCTCGCTGCCCGGCTCGCGGGCGCGTCCCTCGCACAGCTCGAACGCCGGGCCATAGATCCCGTAGTTGGCGCTCAGTGTGGCGGCCAGCACCAGCCGCGCCATGAAGGCCGGCCGGCCCCCCGTCTGGAGCGGCTCCGGCAGAATGTCGGGCGTGTTGGGCCAGACGTTCGGACGAAACACCTCGCGGATCTGCGTGCGGGTCAGTTCCGAAAAGTATTGGGTCAGCTCCCACTTCGTATTGCGCCAGGTGAAATACGTGTACGACTGGGTAAAACCCAGCTTGGCCAGTTCGTACATCACGTGCGGGCGGGTGAAGGCCTCGGACAGGAAAATCACGTCCGGGTGCTCGCCCTTGACTTCGCCGATCAGCCACTCCCAGAAGGCGAAGGGCTTGGTGTGCGGATTGTCCACCCGGAAAATGCGCACGCCCTGGTCGATCCAGAACATGACGATGCTCTTCAACTCGTCCCACAGGGCGCGCCAGTCCTCCGTCTCGAAGTCGAAGGGATAAATGTCCTGGTACTTCTTGGGCGGATTCTCCGCGTATTGGATCGAGCCGTCAGGCCGGGCCCGGAACCACTGCGGATGCTCCTGGACGTACGGATGGTCCGGTGAGCATTGAAACGCAATGTCCAGTGCTACTTCTATCCCATATCCCTCGGCCTCCCGCACCAGGGCCCGCAGGTCGTCCAGAGTGCCCAATTGCGGGTGGACCGCCTTGTGCCCGCCTTCGGCCGATCCAATAGCCCAGGGACTGCCCGTGTCGCCCGGCTCGGCCTGGGGTGCATTGTTTCTTCCCTTTCGGTAGCTGGTGCCGATGGGATGGATCGGAGGCAGATACAAGACATCGAACCCCATCGACGCCACATAGGGCAGCCGCCTTGCGCAATCGGCCAAAGTGCCGTGCACGCCCGGTTCCGCCGACGAGGAGCGCGGGAACAGTTCATACCAGGCACTGAAGCGGGCCTTGGGCCGGTCCACCACGACCGCCAGTTCCCGGGCATAGCTGCTGGCCAGGCTGCGGTCGGGATAGCGGTCCATTAACTCGAGCAGACCGGGATCCAGCGCGGTTTCGACCCGCACCGCCAGGCCGTGGTCTCCGCTCAGCACGTCGGCCGTCTCATGGAGTCGCGCCGCGTCGCTGCGCGATGCCCGGCTTGCCGCCTGGCGGACCAACTCCGCCCCGACTCCCAGGTCGACGGCTTGAACCGAGGAGGCCTGGTGCCGTTTTTCCAAGTCGTGCCGCCAGGTGTGAAAGCGGTCTACCCAGGCCTGGACCGTGTATCGGTATCGCCCAAGCTGGCTGACCGTGAACCGCCCGCGCCAGCGATCCTGCCCGCGCGGCTCCATCGGGCTCTCGAGCCAGTCGCCTGCGTCCTCGCGGCGGTATCGCAGCACCGATCGCACCTGGTCGTGGCCGTCGGTGAAGGCGGCTGCTTCCACGACCACCTGTTCGCCGATAGCGCGTTTGATCGGATAGCGGCCGCAGTCGATTTCGGGTTTCAGGCCGTTGATCACCACACGGCTGCGGCCGTCGACCTGCATCTGGCCAGTCCTTCGTCGTGCCGGCCGAAGCAGGCAGGTGGGGTGGTCGCCTCGCCCGGTGGTCAATACAACAAAGTCAATACAACAAAGTCAATACAACAAAAAAAGCCCCGCGGGCTCTGGACGAGCCAAGGGGCTTCCGTAGCCATGCACCCAAATTTTGCGCAGTGGACATCGGTGCCCGACAGCACCGTCTCCCACCGATTCTAGGCCGCCGGGCGGCGGGCGTCAACGCAACGGTTTGACGTGCTGTTGGCCTTGTTATAGCCTACAAACACCATGTTTTCCCTATGGGCCCCCAAGGCAAGCCGCGTCGAGCTCGACCTGGATGGACGCCGCGTGCCGATGGAAAAACAAGAACACAACTGGTGGACCAGCGATGAGCAACGGCCTGGCGGCACGGATTACGCCTTCCGGCTCGACGGCGGAGAACCGCTGCCCGATCCCCGCTCGCCATGGCAGCCCGCGGGCGTGCTGGCCCCGTCACGCACCGTCGACCACTCGCTGTTCGAATGGACCGACCAGCGCTGGCAGGCACCGCCTCTGCCCAGCGCGGTGGTGTACGAGCTGCACGTCGGCACGTTCACCCCGCAAGGAACTTTCGAGGCGGCCATCCAAAAGCTCGATCACCTGGTCGATCTCGGCGTCACGCACGTCGAGTTGATGCCGGTCAACGAGTTTGGCGGGAATCACGGTTGGGGTTACGACGGAGTGGATCTGTTTGCGCCGCACCACGCCTACGGTGGACCGGGAGGCTTGAAGCGGCTGGTGGACGCGTGCCATGGACGCGGCCTGGCCGTAATGCTGGACGTGGTCTACAACCATCTGGGACCGGTGGGCAATTTCCTGCACCAGTACGGGCCGTATTTTTCGGAGCGGCACCATACGCCTTGGGGTTGGGCGGTGAATTTCGACGGGCCGGGCAGTTACGAGGTACGCCGCTTCGTCAGCGACAACGCCCTGATGTGGCTGCGGGATTACCACTTCGACGGCCTCCGCCTGGACGCCATCCACGCCATCGTCGACACGTCGGCCGTGCACATTCTGGAACAGATTGCCACCGAAGCGGCCGAGCTCTCGGCGCATCTCGGCCGGCACCTGGCGCTGATCGCCGAGAGCGATTTGAACGACCCCCGGGTGGTGCGGAACTGGGAGATCGGCGGCTACGGATTCGATGCCCAATGGAGCGACGACTTCCATCACGCGCTGCACGCGGCGCTGACCGGCGAGCGCGAGGGATACTACGCGGACTTCGGCCAACTGGCCGACCTGGCGCTGGCCTTGGAACAGCACTTTGTGTACGCGGGCCGTTACTCGGAGTATCGGCAGCGGCAGCACGGCCGGCCCACGGTCGACTTGTCCGGACATCGCTTCCTGGGCTATCTGCAGAATCACGATCAGCTCGGCAACCGGGCCCGCGGCGACCGCAGCGGCCACTTGATGAGCACGGGCCGGCTCAAGATCGCCGCCGCCTTGGTACTTTGCTCCCCATTCGTACCGATGTTGTTTGAGGGTGAAGAATGGGGAGCCACCACGCCGTTTCAGTATTTCACCAGCTTCGACGACCTGGAATTGGCCCGCTCGGTCCGCGAAGGGCGCCGCCGCGAGTTTGCCGCCTTTGGCTGGAACCCCGACCAGATTCCCGATCCGCAGGACCCCCAGACGTTCCAGCGGTCGAAGCTGAAATGGGACGAGTTGGCTGGCGAGCCGCACTGCGGGTTGCTCGAGTGGCACCGCAAGCTGATCGAGCTCCGCCGCCGGGAATCGAGCTTGACCGACGGCCGATTGGACTGGGTCCGGACGCAGTTCAATGAGGCGGACCGCTGGTTCGTGCTCCAGCGCGGACCGATCACGGTAGCCTGCAACCTGGCCGATCGGCCCCAGGTGGTTCCCCTGAGTGCCGAGCGTCCAAATCAACTGCTGATGGCCTCCGAAGCCGGGATCGACTCGGTCGCCGGCGGACTGAAGCTGCCGGGCGACGCGGTGGCGATCGTCGGCCCCGCTGAGAGCAAGCTGCCGCCTTCAGCAGCGGCGGGCCGCAACGTATCATCCACGGACTTTCTGCGGCGAAAAACGCCGCCGCACCGCGGACTTCGACCCGTTGATTGAGTGACCTTTTGTGGAGGGTTGCCGGAATAAGGTTCTGCCGATCCGCAGCCGTGCTACGATTTGGCTTGGCTTGGAAGCGATCCGCCGGGCAGCCTGCCTGCCGGGAGTTCGACCGCCAACGGTTCCTCGAAACTGCGATGAAAAACCGTATGGTGAGGAAACGGGATCTCGATTCCCAGCTCGTCGAAACGCCGCTTGATTCGCCGCAGCAGCTCGCGCTTGATGGCCCATTGACGGAGCGGTCGCGTCTTTACAATAAACTTGATCACGATCGCCGAATCGCCGAACGCCTCCACGCCCAGCATCTCAGGATCGTCCACAATCCAATGCCCGAAATCCGGGTCCCCTCGCATCTCCCGGGCGAGGGCCATCAGCACTTCCATCACCCGGTCCAGATCCTCCTTGTACGCCACGCCAATATCGAAGACGGCCCGCGACCAGCCATACGTCAGGTTGCTCACCATCGTCACCTGGCCGTGAGGGATGAAATGGGCCGTGCCTTCCAGGTCCCGCAGCATGGTCATGCGCAAGGTGATGTCCTCCACCAATCCAGTCACGTCGCCGATCTTGACCACATTGCCCACGCTGTACTGGTTCTCGAACAGGATCATGAAGCCATGAAAATAGTCGCGGATCAGGGTCTGCGCCCCGAAGGCAATCGCCATTCCCAGAACCGCCGCCCCACCGACGAGAACCGTCACATCGATGCCGACTTGCTCCAGCAGTGCCAGCACCCCAGCCGCCACGATGGCTACTCCCGTCAAGCTTTGGAAAGCGCGCCGTAATGTGTCGGCCCGTTTCTCGCGTTCTTCCTTGGTGCCCCGCCCGCCCCGGCGGACGAGGCCCATCACGATCCGGCTGGCGACAATCCGCGCCAGCAGCCAAAGCACGAACATCACCGAGAGGATCACCAGCACCATGGGCCCTTTGTTCAGCAGCCAGCGGACCATCTTGTGAGGCGCCAGCGGACTTTCCAGGAATTCCACCCGGTTACGAGCCGAGTTTGTGCTGGCTTCGGCCTCCCGAAGCCGGTCGAGCGCCTCGCTCCTGGCGGCCTGCAACTCCTCAAGACGCGTTTGGGCGGCTTTCGCCTGTTCGGCGTGCTCCGACATCGCATCCCGCGCCTGGTCAAGCTGCCGCCGCGATTCATCCATGCGCTCGCGCAGCTCTGCGAGCTCGGCCGCCGGAGCACCAGCCGCGGTAAGCGTTTCCACCTGCTGGCGCAGCGCTTGGTAGGCTTGCTCGGCGCTTTCCGCTTGCCGGCCGGCCGCCGCCTGCCGTTGTTCTGCCTCTTCCAACTTTAACTTTTCCTGCTCCTGTCGTTGCTTCTGCTG
>JBBDNX010000122.1:0-6905 GCA_040877345.1 Pirellulales bacterium | reverse complement strand
ACCGCTTTTTGGCAAAGCGGGGAGTCGACCACCTCTTCGGCGCGGAGGACCGCCCGGACCGGGTAGTGAACTCCTGGGGCATCGACGACAAGACAATGTTCCAGGCGGTGCTTGACTGGATCGACCGCGAGCCTGGCGCTCCGTTCTTCGCCTTTGCCTACACGATCGAGACGCACCATCCCTACGTGGCTCCCGAGCGGCTGCACGACTTCGGCGTCGGCGACGAGCAACTGGCCACCTATTTGAACGCCGTGCGGGCAGCCGACGCGCACATCGGTTGGCTGATCGACGAGCTGGCGCGCCGCGGCCTGGCCGACTCGACGCTGGTCGTGGTCACCGCGGACCATGGCGAAAGCTTCGGCCAGCACAACCAACGCGTACACAGCTTCGGCGTCTATGAGCAAACCGTTCACGTGCCGCTGCTGGTTTTGCACCCATCGCTCGCCGAGCTGCCGCGCCGCAATGCCGCGTTGGCCCCGCACGTCGACATCGCGCCGACGATACTCGACCTGCTGGGCATCCCGGCCCCCGCGGAGTGGCAAGGGCGCAGCTTGTTCTCCGGCCCGCCGCGCGAGCGTGTGTACTTTCTGGCCGTCGGCAACGAAGTCGTGCTGGGCCTGCGCGACGGCCGCTTCAAGTACCACTACTACGTGGATACCACGCGGGAAGAACTGTTCGATCTGGAGGCCGATCCGGGCGAACTGACGAACCTGGCCGATCGCGAAGGCGAGCGCTGCCGGTCGTATCGCAGCCGATTGGGCGGGATGGTCGCGCACCAGCGGGCGTACTTGGCCCGGCATGGAGTCGAGTAAGCCATGACTGTCCTGGTCGAAACAGCAGTTGAAACAGGGGCCGATCCGGCGGGCCGAGTCGATTCGCCGCCCGCGGCAAAACGGTGCCTGTGCCGGCGCATCGTTCGACCTTGGCTGGTGGCACCGCTGGCGGCCTTGCTCATCTGGCGAGGATCCGTGCGCGAGCAATGCCCGCCCGACGATGGCACCGCCCTGGAGGGGACCGTTTCCAGCAGCGTGGCGGCCGACGGCCGGTTGAGGATCGGCACGTTCAACATTCATGGCGGCAAGGGGCGCGACAGGCTGCGCGATCTCAACCGCACCGCCGAGTGTTTGCGGACGCTGGACGTGGTGGGCCTCAACGAGGTGCACGGCGCGTGGTTCTGGCAACAGTCGGACCAGGCGGCCGTGCTGGGACATGCACTGGGATTGCAGTGGTTGTTTGCGCCCACGGAGGAGCGCTGGTGGCACTACCGGTTCGGCAACGGCATGCTGAGCAGCTTACCGGTCACTTCCTGGCAGCAGATCCCATTGGCGCGACGGCAGGGGCGGAGCTTCCGCAACCTGCTGTTGGCCAACGTTCAATACCGGGGCCGGACGATTCGCGTGGTCGTGGCGCACATCGATCGCAGCAGTGATCAGGAGCGGCGGACACAGCTCCGCGTGGCGGGCGACTTGTTTCTGTCGCTGGCCGCGCCGGCCGTTCTGCTGGGAGACATGAACACGCCAGCGGAGGAGCCCGAGATCCGGCGGCTGCTGGATGCGCCCGGCGTGCGCGACCCGCTGGCCGACGTGCTGGGCGACAAGGCGCCGCGCCGCATCGACTGGATTTTCACCCGCGGGCTGCGGACCCTCGACGCCGGCATCGTCGAGATCGGGGCCTCGGACCATCCGCACATCTGGGCCGAGCTGGAGTTGGAAAAAAGGGGATAAGTCCAATTTACCGGCGACAATGGACGACATTCCGCTCTTTTTATGTGGAAAATTGGACTTATCCCCTTTTTTCTCTCATATGTCAGGCTGCCCGATGCGGGCGAGTTTCAACGAATTGGTAGCGCCGGGCGAGGTGTTGGTGCCCAGCAGAAACAGCAGGGTATCGTCGATGCGGGCGCAGCCGGCCTGGCACAAGAGCCTTTCGCCGCGGGCGACGAGGTCGGCGGCGGTGCCCATCTCATCGATCGCCATCGGCACGACCCCCCAGTACAACGCCAGCCGCTGATACGTAACGGCGTCGGAGGTGAAGGCCACGATCGGGGCCCGCGGCCGCTCGTCCGAGACGCGCCGCGCGGTCCGCCCGCTGCGGGTGAAGACCGCAATGGCGCGGGGATCGATCTCGCGCGAGGCGTGCCCGGCCAGACGGGCCAGCGCGCCGGTGAAATCGGCCGCTTCGGGGCCGCTGGAGTGCCGCACGGCCCGGTCGAAGGGGTACAGCGTTTCCTCGGTGGTCTCGGCGATCGCTTGCATCCGGCGCACGACTTCGACGGGAAACTTTCCGGTGGCCGTCTCGGCGGAGAGCATCAGGGCGTCGGTGCCGTCGAGGATGGCGTTGGCCACGTCGGTCACTTCGGCGCGGGTCGGGATGGGCTGCTCACGCATCGACTCGAGCATCTGCGTGGCCGTGATCACCAGCTTTCCGGCCTGGTTGGCGCGCTCGATAATCCGCTTCTGGAAGGTGGGGATCATCTCCAGGGAAACCTCGATTCCCAGGTCGCCGCGGGCCACCATCACGCCGTCGGCCGCGGCGATGATCTCGTCGAGGTTGTCGATGGCTTGGGGCTTTTCGATCTTGGCCACGATCGGCGCGTGCTTGTTCTCGATCTGCATCAAGCGGCGGAGCTCTTCGACGTCGCTGGCCCGCCGCACGAACGAGAGCGCGACAAAATCGACGCCCAGCGACAGGCCGAAGCGCACGTCGGCCCGGTCCTTGTCGGTCAGGGCGGGCGCCGCCAGCGCCGCCCCCGGCACGTTGATTCCCTTGTTCGACGTGAGCGTACCTCCATGAATCACCCGGCACACGATGTCGGGGCCGTCGACTCTCTCGACCACCAGCACGATCCGCCCGTCGTCCAGGAGGATCCGCTCCCCCGCGGACACGTCGTTGGGCAGATCCGCGTAGTGCGTGGAGACGACGCCGTTGTCGCCCGGCACGTCGCGGGTTGTGATGACCAGTTGCGAGCCGGCGGGCACTTCCATGCCGGCCCCTTTCACCATTCCGATGCGGATCTTGGGCCCTTGCAGATCCTGGAGGATGGCCACGGCGCGCCCGGCCCGCGCGGCCGCCTCGCGGACCAGCCGATACGCGGCGGCGTGCCAATCGTGCGTGCCGTGCGAAAAGTTGAGCCGGACGGCGTCCAGGCCGGCGGCGAGCATGGCTTCGACCGTCGCGCGTTCGGCGCTGGCCGGCCCCAGCGTGGCCAGGATCTTGGTGCGTCGCATGCCCCGTTTGTATCCGCGTGCCGGGCCGGAGGGAAGCAGCAAACAGCCGGCGGGGGTTCAGCCCCGAAATCGGCCGAGCCGGACGTTTCAATCCGGCGTGTCCGCTTCCTGACCCAGCGGGGCAACGGAGATCCGCTTGAAGATCAGGTCCGTCTGGCGGTCGTGCGCTTGAAGCTGGATCGTTCCGGCGGCCAGGCGCAGCCCCTCGCGCGGGTTGTCGTGCGGCGGGCGATCGTCGGTCCAGTCGGTTGTTTGATAGCCGTTGACCCAGGTGGCGACGTGAGGTCCGTCGGCGAGCACCGTCATGACAAAGGTCTCGCCGTCGCGGCTGACCAGCCGGCGGGCCAACTGGCGATCGTCGATGGCCCCCGTGCTGTAGCGCCAGGGACGCGCGGGGTCTCCCGCTTCGCAACGGTTATAGATTTGCGCCTCGTAGCCCATCATGAACAGCCCCGGCTGGCTGCGGAAAAACAGCCCACCGTTGGCATGCGGCTTCAGCGTGCGGGCCTCGATTTGCAGCACGAAATCGTCAAACGGACGCCCGGTGTACTCCAGCGCGCCGGGCCCACCGACGGCCCGCAGTCCGCCCGGCTCGATGCGCCACTCGGGTTGTCCCGCGGCCGGGCTGCCCGGCCGATCGACGCGCCGCCAAGCGGAAAGGTCGCGCCCATCGAGGATCACTTTCATGTCGAGTGGCCGGATCACCAGGCTGGTCACCGCCATGTGTTGGTCAAGCCGGATCGAGCCGGGCGTTCCCGCGTGACGAATGGCAAGGCGCCCCCGTTTCACTTGCACCGGCTCATCGCCCAAGCGAATCGTGCCCGCGGCACCCAGCTCGGCGCGCAGTTCGTAGCTCCCAAACCGGCTCGTCGTCGTTCCACCGCTCAGCCGGCCATTTTCAATCCTCGCCGCCTGCCAGCCAAAATCGCTTTGGCCGTCGAACAGGCTGATCCAGCCCTCGGCCGCCTCATCCTCAGTGAGCCCGAACCCGTATTCCGCGGGCGGCAGGGTTGCGTCGGCGGGTTCCTGCTCGGCGCGTGCGGCGATTGCTGCCACCTCCAGGCTGATTGTTTCCACGCCAGGCGCGCAGACGGCGGCGATCAGGACCACGACGGCGATCCTGGCGGAAATTGCGAACTTCGTCGGCATGGCAAGTATCCTCTCGCACGCCATCATAGGCTGCTGGGGACCGTCCGTTCAACGCTTTGAAGCGCCTTGCCGTCCATGCCGCACCGGGAAACAATCACGGCAGGGAGGATTCGTTGTGGCATGGGACGACTGGTGGATTCAGTTGCGCTGTTCGGGCTGCGGCTGGGCCGTCGTGCAGGACGCGGCCGGGGCGGCACGTTGGCTGCGCGCCGCCGGCCGCCTGCGGGAGAACAGCGACGCCGACAGCGAGACGATTCGGGAGCTGCTGCTGGCGTTGGCTCCGAGCCAGGCGTGCCCCGAGTGCGGCGCCAAGCGCCTCTCGGCCAGCCCGGCGGACGACGAGCAGTTTGGCTGGCCGCAGGCAGCGACCTGCGAAGTGTGCCGGCAGGTCATTGCAGCCGAGCGCCTGGCGGTGTTTCCCAATGCCACCTTGTGCGCCGCCTGCCAGGAGCGGGAAGAGCAGGGTGCACCACCGCCGACGGGCGAGTTCTGCCCCCGTTGCGGCGCACCGCTCGCCGTTCGCCTCACCGAGCGCGGCGGCGTCCGCCGCTATCGACTAGCGTGTACCGGCGACCCGCCTTGCCGGTCCATCTGACAGGGCTTTCCGTTTGGAAACGCGTACACGGCGCGCAATGTGCTAGGTACTCTGTCCATTCACGACCCATCACCGATGCCAGGAGCCAGCCATGCCCGAAAAGACGTACAAGAAGATCGAACTCGTCGGTAGTTCACCCACCTCGCATGGCGAGGCGCTGAGTGCCGCGGTCAAGAAGGCGGCCGAGACCTTGCACCACCTCGACTGGTTCGAGGTGACCGAGCAGCGCGGCCGCATCGAGAACGGCCGGATCGCCGAGTACCAGGTGACCGTCAAGATCGGCTTCCGCCTGGATTAGCTCGACACGAATCGATCCTTCCATGGAACGATTTCGTAGAGTTTTACCGCGTCGCGATGGGAGGGAACTTCAGGTGCTGCCCGCAGCGCGGGCACATGCCGGGATGACCCGCCTGCCGGGCCCGGTAATGGAGCTTCTGCGAACAGCTTGGACATCGGAACTTGTAGAGCCGGCGCGAGCTCCACCACAAGTACCCGCCGATCGCCACGACCACTGTCCCGATGACCCCAAGCATCCACAGCAGCCACAGCGCGTTCATCGTGCACCTCGGTGCACCGGTGCGTGGCGAATCGGGTCACGCAAACAACTTCATGATCGGCTGGCCCATGTCGGTGATGGGCACCGGGCGGTCGCCGTCGTGAAGCTCCTTGGCCGGATCGATCGCGAGCGCACGGTAGATCGTGGCGTGCAGGTCGGGGACCGAAACCGCCTCGCCAACAATCTCCCTGCCCAGCTCGTCGGTCTCGCCGATCACCTGCCCGGTGCGCAGGCCGCCGCCGGCCAGCACGGCGCTGAAGGCCCTGGAGTGGTGCCCGCGGCCGCCGCCGCCATCGAACTCCGGCGGGCGGCCGAACTCGGTGGCAATCACGATCAACGTTCGGTCGAGCAGTCTGCGCCGCTCCAGGTCGGTCAGCAGCGTCGCAAACGCGCGGTCGAGGCCCTCGATCAAGAGGTGCTGGTTCAGTTGCCCCTCGTTGTGCGTGTCCCAGCCGGTGCCGTTGACGAAGTTGAGATTGAACGAGACTTCGACAAACCGCACGCCGCGCTCGACGAGCCGCCGCGCCAGCAGGCAGCGCTGGCCGAACTCGTCGCCGTAGGCCGTGCGCAGCTCCGCCGGCTCGCGGTCGAGGCGGAACACGTCCATGAACTCCGGGCCGGCCAGCCGCAGCCCCGCGACTTCGGCGGCCGCGTAGTCTTCGATCTTGGGATCGCCGCGGAACCGCTGCACGTAGCTCTCGCGCAGCTTGGCGAGCAAGGCCTCGCGGCGGGCTTGCCGCGGCCCGCTGATGTCCGCCGCACGGGCCAATCCGGTCGGGCCGGCATCGGTTTCGGTCAGATAGATGTAGCTGTACCGTGCGCCCAGGAATCCGGGCCCGCGGGTCACGTTGGGATAACCCATCACGACGTAGGCCGGCACGCCGTCGTCCCCGCTGCCTCGCTCGTGCGCCACGACCGAGCCGATCGAGGGGTAGAGCACGGTCCCGCTCACGGGGCGGCCCGTGTGCAGGCGGTTCGTGGCGGCGGCGTGCTCGTCGACCACGTCATGGTGCAGGCTGCGGACCAGCACGGCCCGATCCAAGAGCGGGGCGCTGCGGTTCAAAGGCTGGCAGACGCTTGCCCCTGGAATCGCCGTGGGAATCAGATCGTAATACGAGCCTGGCTGCTTTTTGCCGTCTCCGCGCCGCTTGGGATCCCAGGTGTCGATGTGGCAGGCCCCACCGCCGAGCCAGATGAAGATGCAGGCCTCGGCGGTCCCTTCCGGCCCGTGTCGGCCGGCTTCACCCTCCACTTCCTGGGCCAGTGCCGCCGGCAATTCGGCGAACAGGGGCAACCCCGCCGCGGCGAACCCGAATTGCCCGGCGCGGGAAAGGAACTCGCGGCGCGTGTGGGGTGTGTTCCGCATGGATGTTTCGAT
>JBBDNX010000121.1:0-6912 GCA_040877345.1 Pirellulales bacterium | reverse complement strand
CAACCCCGCGGCGTTGACCGTAAGCGGCCGCTCGAGCCGGCGGTAGGCCGACGCCCGGGTGGAAAGCGCGGCCGTTGCCTCGGCAGGTCGAGGCAGTCTGCCGATCAAGCGCACGATTCCCGCGGCGGCGGCGGACCGGACCGCTTCGGGGCTCTCGGGGGAGAGGGCCGGCGCCAGCAGCCAGATGGTCGCTTCGGGGCGGTCGAGCCGGCCCAGCACGTCGAGGGCCTGCCAGCGCAGCTCGGGCGGGGATGCCTGGATCACCGCCACCAGGGGCAGAAACGCTTCAACGTCCTGACCGGCCAGCGCTTGGCGAACCGGCCCATGTTCGGCGGCGCGCGCCGGATCGGCCAGTACGTCGATCAGGGCGGCGACCGAGGAATCGCGGCCGGTCCGCAAGCGGGCAATGGCGGCCTGGCGGGCTCTTGGGTCGGGGTTTTTCAGCCTCTCGATCAGGGCGGCGATGCGCGCCGGATCGCGGGCCTGACGGTCGGCCGCCGCCAGTGCGCTATCGGCAAATTGCCGTCCGGCGGCGGGGAGCTGTCCGGACAAGGAGAGCTTGATGAACGTGGCCGAACCAAGCTGTTCGACCAGTCGGGCCTGGGCGGCTTCGTCCAGGTTGGCGTCGACCAGCCGCTGGACGAAGGGACCCGCCTGATCGGCGGCGCCCAAGTCGGCCAGGACGCTGATCACGCGCACGATCTGCGCGGGATCGGCCGGATCGCTCTGGAGGATGGCTCGCACGGCAGGGTCGACCGGCGGCAACGGCGCGGCGGCCGGTGCCTCGGCCGCGTCGCTGGCGTCGGGCGGAGGGTCCTGACAAAAGGCGATCGATGGCCAGTAGATCGCCAGCAGCAGGATGGCCAGCCGGCCAGCGCAGGCGGACGTCAGGCGGTGCAGCGGAACGCTCATCGGAGTTCTCTCGTCAAGGTGCGTCACAACAAGGTGCATCATAAATCCAATTTTTTCCGCCAGGCGGCCAGTTGCTGCTCGACCTGGTCCGGCCCCGTCGAGCCGTAGCTGACAAACGCAGCCACGCTTTGCCGCGGGCCGAGGATGCTGAAGACACTTTCGTCCAGATCGGGACTGGCGGCGCGCAAATCGGCCAGCGAGAGGTCGGCCAGCCGCACCTGCCGTGTCATGGCCAGCCGCACGAGCTTGCCCACCAGCTCGTGGGCGGTGCGCAGGGGTGTGCGGCGGCGGACCAGGTATTCCATCAGCGTGGTGGCGTCGGTGTGTCCGTCGTCCAGGTGGGCGGCGATCGCTTCTCGATTCAAGCGGGCCTCGGCCACCAGCCCGGCCGCCAGATCGAGGCAGCTTTGCACCGTGTCGACCGAGTCGAAGAGACGTTCCTTGTCTTCTTGCAGGTCGCGGTTGTAGGCCAACGGCAGCCCCTTGATCAGCACGAGCAGCGCGTGCAAGTTGCCGTACACGCGGGCCGTCTTGCCGCGGATCAGCTCCAGCACGTCGGGGTTGACCTTCTGCGGCATGATCGACGAGCCGGTGCAGAACGCCTGGGGCAATTCGATAAAGCCGAATTCGCTGCCGGACCAGAGGATCCACTCCTCGGCCCATCCGCTGAGATGGGCGGCGACCAGCGACAAGACAAAGGCCAGCTCCAGCACGAAGTCGCGGTCGCTCGAAACGTCGAGGCTGTTGGCCGCGACGCCTTCGAAGCCGAGGCGGCGGGCGACGTCGTCGCGGTCGATGGGCAAGCTGGTGCCGGCCAGTGCGGCGGTGCCCAGGCTCGACACGTTGGCCCGGCGGCGGCAGTCGGCCAACCGCCCCCGATCGCGTTCGAACTTTTCGCAGTAAGCCAACCAATAGTGTGCGGCCAGCACCGGCTGAGCCCGCCGCATGTGCGTGTATCCGGGCAGCACGCAGTCGCGGTCGGCCTGCGACCGGCCGACGAAGGCCCGCTCGAGTTCGATCAGCCGGCGGTCGAGCTGGTCGATCGCATCGCGGACCCACAGCCGCAGGTCGGTGGCCACCTGGTCGTTGCGGCTGCGGCCGGTGTGCAGTTTGCGGCCCACGTCGCCCAGGCGGTCGATCAGGGCCCGTTCGACGTGCATGTGGATGTCTTCGAGCTCTTCGCGGAACTCGAATCGGTCCTGCTCAATTTCCTGGCGGATCTGCTCCAAGGCCTGCTCAATTTGCTGGCACTCGGCTGGAGTAATGAGGCCGACCTTGGCGAGCATTTGGGCATGGGCGGCCGATGCGCGGATATCGTGCGCGTACAATCGGCGGTCGAAGCTCACGCTTTCGGTGAACTTTTCGACGCGGCGATCCGTCGCCTCCTGGAATACTCCGGCCCAAGCTTTTTTTTCGGCCACTGCTTTTTCAGGCACTCGGACGCGCTCGATATGCCGAGGGGGGAAGTGCGGGGGCAACCTGCAAAACATTTACTCTAAATGGCTTACGGCGAGGTGTCAACGCACTGCGCCGGCAGCCGCCGCCGGCGGCGCAGGCCGGGAAAGTGGTCTACTTCGTTACGGGGCAAGCCCTTAGCCACCCGACGGGGTGGTCCGTGGCGGTCCAGCGTCTTTGCAGCGTGATCGTTACAACCCTAATGTGGGGCTTAGGACTTTGTTCTTTGGGATCCGGATTCGGAGTCCTTCTAGTACCAAGATCCCCCGCGTTCGCCATGTCGCCTTGTCGCCTTGTCGTTCTTCGGGGTGGCTGGGCAAAGCGGTAGGTCTCGAGAGCCTCGAGCCTGTCGAGAGGCGTGCCCCAGTGTTGTCGTGAGCAACCAGCAACCAGCAACTAGCAACCAGCGGCCCCTTGGGTTTCGACGTAGACGGCATAGAGCGACTGGCTGCCCGTCATGAAGAGGCGGTTGCGCTTCTTGCCGCCGAAGCAGACGTTGGAGCAGATTTCAGGGAGCAGGATCTGGCCGATCCGCTCGCCGCCGGGCGTAAAAACGTGGACGCCGTCGTAGCCCTCGCCCACCCAGCCGGCGCTGGCCCAGACGTTGCCGTCGACGTCGGCCCGGATGCCGTCGGCAAAGCCTGCCTTGCCGTCGAGCTCCATGGAAACGAACTCGCGGCCGTTGGTCAGCTTCACGCCGTCGACCACGTCCCAGACCTTGATGTTCCGCGGCGCATCGGGGTAGTGCGAGGCGCCGGTGTCGGCCACGTACAACAACTTGTAATCGGGTGAAAAGCACAGGCCGTTGGGCTTGAAGATCTCGTCGGCGACCTTGTCGAGCTTTCCGGTCTTGGCATCGATGCGGTAGATGGCTTCCTTGAGCTCCAGCTCGGCCTTGTTGCCTTCGTAGTTGAGCAGGATGCCGTAGCCCGGGTCGGTGAACCAGACCGCCCCGTCGTCGGGATGCACGACGGCGTCGTTGGGCGCATTGAGCGGCTTGCCCTGGAACTTGTGGGCCAGCACGGTCATGCCGCCGCTGTGCTCGTAGCGGACCACGCGGCGGTTGCCGTGCTCGCAGGAGATCTGGCGGCCTTGCCAATCGAACGTGTTGCCGTTGCTGTTGCCGGCCGGCTGGCGCAGCGTGCTGACGTGGCCGTCTTCGTCGAGCCAGCGCAACTGCACGTCGTTGGGGATGTCGCTCCACAGCAGGTAGCGTCCCACGCCGTTCCAGGCCGGCCCTTCGGCCCAGAGCATGCCGGTGTGCAATCGCTGGATCGGCGTGTTGCCGAGCTTGTACTTCGCGAAACGCTTGTCGAGCACGACGATGTCGGGGTCGGGATAGCGGACCGGCTCGGCCTTGGGGCCATAGTCGCGGCCCCAGGCGCCGGCCAGGTCGGCAGTGACGGTCACGGCCGCGGCGGCCGCGCCGGCAGCGGCGGCCAGGAAGCTTCGGCGGGGAAGGTGGGTAGTGGCTTCTGGATCGGCGGGCGGATTGGCAACGAGGTTGTGCTGGCGGTGCATGGCTTTCTCACGGAGTCGAGGTCATTGGTGTCAATTCCGATTTGCCAGTCCAGTTTAGTTGCGGCGTTGCCCGCTCGCCAGCGGCCTCGGTTCGGGTGCCGCGTCGGTACTCATGGGATGCGTAATAAGCGGGCAGGGGTGGGGAGGTTGGGGAAGCGGCGGGCAAAAAAGCCAGGAAAATCCAGGAGGGCCGAAGCTGCTGGTTTGCAAGGGTTTGAGGGATATGCGCCGGGGCGGGGCGGCGCTCATTGGACCGCGATGGCACACCACTTGCCAATGGCACGCATCCAAGGCGCGCGAACAACGAGGTCCGTGTCCTCGCGGCAATCGTGTTGCCGTAGTGCGCGCCGACGATTCTTCTTTGGTCCTTCTGAAAGGCGAGTGGCGTATGGAATCAAGCTTTTGGCGCCCGCGGCCCTGGATGTGTTTGTTGGGAGTCCTGACGCTCTCGGTCGTTTCGTTCGCGACCGCGGAGGAGCCGACGATCACTGCGGCCGTCGAAGGGGCCGGCACTGAGTCGGCGGCCAGCGAGCCGGCGGCGCCGCGCACCGTGGAGGACATGGCGTACACGATCGACAACCTGTTCCTGATGCTGTGCGCGGTGCTGGTGATTTTCATGCAGGCGGGCTTCGCCTTGGTGGAATCCGGCTTCAACGAGTCGAAGAACACCGTGAACATCCTGTTCAAGAACCTGATGGACTTCTCGGTGGGCGCGCTGTTGTTTTACCTGGTCGGCTACGGTCTGATGTATCCTGGCGCGGACTACGCCGGCAAGTATTTCGGGTTCGCGGGGACCGGCGTGAGCCTGGAGGGGGCGGCCCCGTCGGGCGACGGCAGTTTGCAATTGACGCCGCAAGTCGATTTCCTGTTCCAGGTGGCCTTTGCCGCCACGGCCGCCACGATCGTGTCGGGGGCGGTGGCCGGCCGGCTGAAGTTTGCCGCATACTTGATCTACAGCGCGGTGATTACGGCCTTCGTGTACCCGATCAGCGGCATGTGGAAGTGGGGGGGCGGCTGGCTGGCCGAGATGGGTTTCCACGACTTCGCCGGCTCGATCGTGGTGCATGCCGTGGGCGGTTTTGCCGGGCTGGCGGGCGCCATCCTGCTCGGTCCGCGGATCGGGAGGTACTCGGCGGACGGCAAGTCGCACCCGATCCTGGGCCACAACCTGCCGATCGCCACGCTGGGCGTGTTCATCCTGCTGGTGGGCTGGTACGGCTTCAACCCGGGCAGCCAGTTGACGTTCACGGGCGCAACCAACACAAACACGACGATGCTGGTGGCCGCCAACACGACGCTGGCCGCCTGCGCCGGCGCCGTGGCGGCGATGCTGTTCGGCTGGGGGCTGTTCAAGAAGCCCGACCTGTCGCTGGCCTTGAACGGCATGCTGGCCGGCCTGGTGGGGATTACCGCCAACTGCGACTGCGTGACCAACTACTCCGCCATGGCGATCGGCGGCGTTGCCGGCGTGCTGGTGGTGTTGGGCATCATCGGCTTGGACAAGCTGAAGATCGACGATCCGGTGGGCGCCTGGCCGGTTCACGGCCTGTGCGGCATGTGGGGCGGCCTGGCCACGGGCATCTTTGGCGAGGGGAAGGACTTCATGACCCAGCTCATCGGGGTGGGAGCCATCGTGGGTTGGCCATTCGGCACGATGCTGTTGCTGTTCGGCGTTTTGAAAGCGATCGGGCTGTTGCGCGTCTCGGCCGAGGAGGAGATGGAAGGCCTCGACATCGGCGAGCACGGGATGCACGCCTACGGCAAGCCGGTGTAGCCTCCCGGTTGCCACAGCTTGGCGCGGGCGCAGTGTTGTCCGCGCCAAGCTGAGCCGGGCTAGCGAGCCGTATTTCGCATTCTGGCTACCGCCTAGCCAGAAGGACGCCTCATGGCTTGGGCGGGTGGCTACCATCCGCCCAAGCCGGAGGTTTCCGCAGGGCCGGGTGGGAGAAGGGGGGCCGCTTACACGTCGAGGTTGCGGACTTCGAGGGCGTGCTTCTCGATGAACTCGCGGCGGGGCTCGACCTTGTCGCCCATCAACACGCGGAACAACTCGTCGGCGGCGCTGGCGTCGTCCATGCGAACCTGCGACATCGTGCGGTGGGCCGGGTGCAACGTGGTGTCGCGCAGCTCCTCGGCGTCCATCTCGCCCAAACCCTTGAACCGCGTGATCTGCAAGCCCTTCTCGCCGGCGGAGCGCACGGCCGCCAGCAGGCCGCGGAGGTCGGACAGGCCGCTCTCGCTGTCGCCGCGGCGGAGCTTGTAGCGGGCCTCCTGGCTGCCGGTGCGGTGCTGGGGGATCAGCGATTGAATATCGAAGTTCATGCGGGCCAGCTCGGCCAACTGGTTGTTGAGCGAGCGGACCTCGTGCAGCTCGACGATGTGCAATCGCGACGTGCCGTGGCCGTTGGTGGCCGGCGAGGGGGCCGGCTGGTCGGCAACGGCCAGCTCGCCGCCGGCGGCCTTTTCCTGGGCGGCCACGAAGGCATCGAGCTCTTCGCGGGTGGTGAACCAGCGCTCCTGGCTGCCCAGGAAGACGTGATAGACCGGCAGCCGGCCGCTGAGGGGATCCTGCCGTAGGGCGTGCTGCTTGAGGCTGATGCCCCGCCGCTCCAAGGCGATCAGCGAGTCCTCCAGGGCGGCCAGGACTTCGCAGAGCCGCTTCATCTGCTCGCCTTCGATCAGCCGGCCGTCGCCGGGGTCAAAGACCCCCTCGGCCAGGCCCAAGTCGAGCAGTTGGGCTTTCATCTCCTCCTCGGTCTGCACGTAATACGATTGCTTCTTGTTCTTCACGCGGAACAGCGGCGGCTGGGCCACGTAGACGAATCCGCCGGTGATCAGCGGATACATCTGCCGATAGAAGAAAGTCAAGAGCAGGGTGCGGATGTGCGAGCCGTCGACGTCGGCGTCGGTCATGATGACGATCTTGTTGTAGCGGCGCTTGGTCAGGTCGATCTCCTCGCCGATGCCCACGCCGATGGCCGAGATCATGCTGCGGACTTCTTCGTTGGCCAGCACCTTGTCTTC
>JBBDNX010000120.1:0-6914 GCA_040877345.1 Pirellulales bacterium | reverse complement strand
GGGCAAGTGGCCGTGTGCGAGCTCCGCGACGAATGAATGTCAGCACCGTGTTTGTCCCCCCTTCTCCCCTTCCCCCCTTCCCCCGCTCTCCCTTTCCTGTCTGCCGGCAGGTACACTAGGACCCAAGGTCGCCACGAAACATCGCCAGCTTGAGGAAGTCTATTCATGAACGCTCGCCGCTCGACCATTGCCTCGCTTGCCACCGCTATTGGTTTACTGCTCTTGGCCCTGCCGGCCTTTGCCGACAAGGAGAAGGAGGGCGAGTTCAAGCCCTTGTTCAACGACAAGGACCTGACCGGTTGGAAAGCAATCGATGGACCGATCGACAGTTGGAAGGCCGAGGACGGCATGCTGTCGACGACCGGCAAGGAAGGGGGCTGGCTCTCGACCGAGGACGAGTACGCCAACTTCGAGTTGAAGCTCGAGTTCCGCGTTCCCGAAGGGGGAAACAGCGGTGTGTTCCTGCGCGCCCCGCACGAGGGGAACCCGGCCTTCGCCGGCATGGAGGTCCAGGTATTGGACGACTATGCCGAGCAGTATGCCAATTTGCAGCCGGCCCAATACTGCGGCAGCCTGTACGGCGTGGCCGCGGCGGAGCCTCGCGTGAGCAAGAAGGCCGGCGAGTGGCAAAAGCTGCACATCGTCTGCGACGGCAATCGCGTCCAAGTCGAGCTGAACGGCGAGCCGGTCGTCGATGCCAACCTGGACGAGCACACCGACAAAGTGAAGGAGCATCCCGGCATCGAGCGGAAGACCGGCTACATCGGCCTGCAAAACCACGGCTCGCCCCTCGATTACCGCAATATCCTGGTCCGCGTGCTCCCCTGAGGCCGGTTGCGCGGTACAATTGATGGCCAGGCAGGATAGCAACGTGAATGGTGGTTTTTTGCAGCCCTGCCGCTGGCAGCCAGCCGTTGGGTTTGCCCCCCCAGGCAAGGAGAAAAAATGCCGACCGTTTCGCTCGAGGAGGCGCAGGCAAGGCTCTCTGAACTAGTCCACCAGTTGGCACCTGGTGAGGAAGTGATTGTCACGGAGAACCAGCGACCTGTAGCACGGATCAGCTCAATCACTGCGGCCGGCGTCGAACGCAAGCTTGGCACCTTGCGGGGAACCGTGCTCTACATGGCACCGGACTTCGATGCTCCGCTGGATGAATTCGAGGACTACATGCAGTGAGAATCTTGCTCGATTCTCATACTCTGCTTTGGGCCGTTGATGATCCAACACGACTGGGCGCCCAGGCGGTTGTGGCGTTGCGTGATCCGGCCAACGAACTGTTGCTCAGTGCAGCCACAATTTGGGAGATCGCG
The DNA here is from genome assembly GCA_040877345.1 of Pirellulales bacterium. Taxonomy (GTDB): domain Bacteria; phylum Planctomycetota; class Planctomycetia; order Pirellulales; family JAICIG01; genus JBBDNX01. The sequence continues at coordinate 5,604 of JBBDNX010000120.1, read as the reverse complement.
ATCAAGGTTGGTCTCAAAAAGTTGAAGCTTTCGATGGCGTATCGACAATGGATGTTACGGGCGATGGCCGACCTCAAAGTCGGCGTGCTGCCGATCACCGTGGAGTATGCTGATGTGCAGGCAATGCTGCCCAATTACCATCGTGACCCATTCGACCGGCTAATCGCGGCACAGGCTCAAGTGGAGAATGTGGCGCTGGTAAGCGCTGATCCGGTCTTCGAGCAGTATGGAATTTCGCGGCTGTGGTAGCAGCCCGGCGAAAAGCAACCGCTTTTTCTCAAGTCCAACCGCCCTGCCTGCCGATAAGGCTGTCCGCGCGGAGCAGGTCTCCGCGACTCACGTCGCACCAGGGCCAGCCGCCGTGCCGCACTCGGAAATCCGCAAAGCCGCCGTGCTGCTCGCCAGCCTCCCGAAAGAGGAGGCCGCCAAATTGATGGCCAAGCTCAGCCCCAAGCAGGTCGAGCTGGTCTCGAGCGAAACCGCCGCAATCGGCACGCTCAGCAGCGACGAGCAGGAATCGGCCATCCAGGAATTCGCCGAGGCCGCCCCGCGCTCGCTGGGGAAGGGGCCGGACATCCTGGTCCAGCAGCAGATCGAGGCCATCCCCTTCGACTTTCTGCGGCAGGTCGACAGCCGGAACCTGCTGCCTTTCATCCTGGACGAACATCCGCAAACGATCGCACTGATCCTCTCGCACCTGCAGCCGGCACAGGCGGCCGAGATCCTCAGCAGCCTGCCCAGCGACCGGCAACCGGCCGTGGTCCGCCGGATTGCCGGCATGGGGCGGATCAATCGCGAGATCATTCATGAAGTGGAGACGGGGCTCGAACGCCGCCTGTCGAGCGTGATGAGCCAGCAGTTCGACAGTGCAGGCGGCGTCGAGCGCGTGGCGGATATCCTCAACGCGACCGACAGCGCCACCGAGCGCAGGCTGCTCGAGAACCTGGCCCGGGAAGACCCGGAACTGGTCGAGGAACTCCGCCGCTCGACCATCGTCTTCGACGACATCTCCAAGCTTCCGTCCAAGGCCGTTTAGACCGTCGGCCGCTCATTCGACGGGCCGCCGCGCGGCCGCGTCTTTCGGCCGGCCATGCCATCTGCTAGCATCGCGGCCATGGCCGTCACACCCATGATGCAGCAGTATCAGGACGCAAAGGCAGCCTGCCCGGATGCCCTGCTGCTGTTCCGCATGGGCGACTTCTACGAGATGTTCCACGACGATGCCAAGGTGGCGGCCCGCGTGCTGGGCCTGGCGCTGACCAGCCGCGACAAGGGGGAAAACCCGATCCCCATGGCGGGATTCCCTCACCACCAGTTGGAGGCCTACCTGGGCAAACTGATTGCCGCCGGATTTCGGGCGGCCGTCTGCGAGCAGGTCGAAGATCCCAAACAGGCCAAGGGGCTCGTACGGCGCGAAGTGACCCGCGTGGTCACCGCCGGCACGGTCACCGACGATGCCTTGCTCGACCCGCGCGAGAGCAACTTCCTCGCCGCGCTGGTGCACGGGCCGACGGCCGGTCTGGCCTGGGTCGATCTATCCACCGGCCGCTTCCAGGCTTCGCAGGTGCCGGCCGATCGCCTGGGCGACGAGCTGGCGCGGATCGGGCCGGTGGAATGCCTGGTGGCCGACACGTGCGACGCGGCTGAAACTCCGCCCAACGGCGAGATGCTCGTCACCCGCCGGCCCGCCTGGGTCTTTTCGCACAATGCTGCCCGCGAAGCGCTGGCGCGGCATTTTGGCACCCAGACGCTCGAAGGCTTCGGCTTTGCAGACGCCGACGTGCCGGCCATCCGGGCCGCGGGCGCCGTGCTCGAATACCTGGCCGAAACGCAAAAGACGTCGCTTGCGCACATCGACCGGCTGCTCCCATATCGGCCGGGCGACACCCTGGAGATCGACGAAGCGACGCGGCGCAGCCTGGAAATCAGCCGCACACTGCGCGACGGCCGCCGCGACGGCTCGTTGCTCGACGTGCTGGACCGCACGGTGACCGCCATGGGCTCGCGGCTGCTGGGCGAGTGGCTGGCCAACCCGCTCACTTCGCCGGCGGCGATCGACGAGCGGCTCGACGCCGTGGCCGAGCTGGTGGCCGACGCTCGCCTGGCCGACGATTTGCGCGGCTCGCTCAAGGGCGTGCGAGACGTCGAGCGGCTGCTGGCCCGCGTCACCACGCAGCGGGCCAGCCCGCGCGATCTGCACTCGCTGGTCCGCACGCTGCGGATCCTGCCGATGCTGAAGGCACGGCTCACCGCTCGCGTTAGTGCGGCCCTCTCGCGCCTGGAGGGCGCCATCGACTTGTGTCCCGAAATCCGTTCCAGGCTCGACGCGGCGCTGGAAGACGAGTGCCCGCTCACCAGCCGCGAAGGCAGTTTTATCAAGGCCGGCTTCAGCACGAAGCTCGATGCCCTGCGCGACCTCACCGCCGGCGGCAAACAATGGATCGCCCGCTACCAGGCCGAGGAAGCGCAGCGGACCGGCATCGCCAGTCTCAAGGTCGGCTTCAACCAGGTGTTCGGCTATTACCTGGAGGTGACGCACGTCCACCGCGGCAAGGTGCCCAACACGTACATCCGCAAGCAAACGGTCAAGAACGCCGAGCGATACATTACCCCCGAGCTCAAGGAGCATGAAGAGAAGGTGCTGGCCGCCGATCAAACGGCCAAGGACCTGGAGCACGAGCTGTTCCTCGAGCTGCGCGAGCTGGTGGCGGCCGGCGCCCGCCGCTTGAGGGCCACGGCCGACGCCTTGGCGCAGATCGACGTGCTGGCGTCGCTGGCCCACCTGGCCCGCGAACGGGGCTACTGCCGGCCCAAAGTGGTCGACGAGCCGTTGTTGCGGATCGCGGCCGGGCGGCATCCGGTGCTCGATCTCAAGATGCCCGAGGGCTCGTTCGTGCCCAACGACATAGTGGCCGGCGGCGGCGAGGCGGGCATGCTGTTGATCACCGGGCCGAACATGGCGGGCAAGAGCACCTACATCCGCCAGGCGGCCCTGATCGTGCTGCTGGCGCAGATGGGCAGCTTTGTTCCGGCCGGCGAGGCGACGATCGGCGTGGCCGACCGCATCTTCGCCCGCGTGGGCGCCAGCGACGAGCTGGTTCGCGGCCAGAGCACGTTCATGGTCGAGATGACCGAGACGGCCCGCATCCTCAACATGGCCACGGCGAAAAGCCTGGTCATTCTCGACGAGATCGGCCGCGGCACCAGCACCTACGACGGCGTCTCGCTGGCCTGGGCCGTGGTCGAGCACCTGCACGATTCGGTCGGCTGCCGCACGCTGTTTGCGACGCACTACCACGAGCTGACCGACCTGGCGGCCTCGCTGAGCGGGGTCAAGAACCTGAACGTGGCCGTGCGCGAGTGGCAGGACGACGTGGTGTTTTTGCACAAGATTGTGGAAGGGGGGGCGGACAAGAGCTACGGCATTCACGTGGCGCGGCTGGCCGGCGTGCCGCGGAGCGTGTTGGAGCGTGCCAAGCAGATTCTGGCACGGCTGGAGCACGACCATCTCGACGAGAGCGGCCGCCCGCGTCTGGCCCGCCGCGGCGCCGGCCGCGCGAAGGGCCAGATGCAACTGACGCTGTTTGCCGGCGAGCACCCGCTCTTGGACAAGATCCGCCAGGCCGAGCTGGATTCGCTGACGCCGCTGGAGGCGCTGGCCCGGCTCAAGGAGTGGCAGGATGCGCTCAAAGGCTAGCGGCTTGGCTTGAAAGTCAGAACTTAGGACCAGCAACCAGCAACTAGCAACCAGCAACGAGCAACCAGGAGACCTCCCATGCCCAAGTACGTAATTGAGCGCGACATGCCGGGCGCCGGCAACCTGACGGCCGAGCAATTGAAGGGCGCCTCGCAGACATCCTGCTCGGTGTTGAACAAGCTGGGCCCACAGATTCAGTGGGTCCACAGCTACGTCACGGCGGACAGAATCTACTGCGTGTACATCGCGCCGAACAGCCAGATGATCGAAGAGCACGCCCGGCAAGGCGGCTTCCCCGCCAACCGCATCTCCGAGGTCAAAACCATGATCGATCCCACCACCGCGGAGCGGTAGCGGCAATCCATGGCGCCGGGCTGGGCTGCCCCCCAAACGAACATGTCTTGTGTTGGTTGGGCCCAACCGTTCAGACTAGCGCAGTATATATACTGCTGAGGGCTCGGTTAAAGCGATCAAGGCAGCAGGTCGCCCACCGCAATGTGGCCGAGGGTCTGGCCGTCGAGCGTGAGTGGCACCGCGCCGCCGTGCGGGACGAGTTGGCGCAGGCGGTAATCCGAGGTTGCACTTCCTGGCTGCACCAGCGGGTCGCGGTGCACTTCCACCTGACGGCTCAGGAGGTTGATGATCCAGTATTCGGGGATGCCGGCGGCCGCGTAAATGTGCAGCTTGTCGCCACGGTCGAGCCGCAAGGTGGTGTCCGAAACCTCGATCACCAGGGCCAAGTCGGAGCCGGAGGGATGCCGCTGGCGAAAAAGCACGCTGGCGCCGCGAACGACCGCTACGTCCGGCTCCGGCTCGCTCGTTGCCAGGCTAACGGGCTGCTGTGTTCGCACGTGCCATCCGGCACCGACCAGGCTGGAAAGAATCCGGGCCGCTTCACCGACCACGTAACTGTGAGTGGGGCCGATCGGCGGCATCGGAACGAGAATCCCATCGACGAGTTGCACGCGGTCGTTTTCACCAAGGATACCGCCGGCGATCATCCGGTGATACTGCTCGACCGAGAAACGATAAGGCGGTGGCTCCGGCGTTTCCAGCGGCGTTTGCAAGGGCTCGTGAATGCTCACGGCTCCTCCCCCTCCGATTCGAGCTCGAACAGATGCCGGGCGGGACATGCGAACCCAGGCAGGATGGCCGGAAAGGCGAGCTCCTGATCGACTGCCACCGTCTGCTCGGGCAAGTCCGGCGAATAGACGCGGGCCGTCTGCCGTTGGGGATCCACCACGCAAACGCAAAGCACGCCCACTTCGAGATACTCAGCCACCTTGGCCAGCACGTGCTTCCAACGGTCATCCGGGGAAAGCACTTCGAACACCAGTTCGGGCGCGCCCGGCGCATACGAGTCCGGTACTTCCCCCTTGGGCATTCGATGGTAGCTGTAGAAGCACACGTCAGGGCCGCGAACGGTGTCGGGATCGCGCGAGGTGATGACTCCCGAGTCGTTGTTCACGACGTAACCCAGGTCATGCTCCAAGACAAATTGGCGGAGATAGTATCCCACGCTGTTGCAAATCCAACCGTGCCGCACGCCGGGTCTGTTCATCATGACGATGTTTCCCCGGACCAACTCGGTCGGGCAGCCCCCGTCGGGCAGCCTCGCGTATTCCTCGGCGGTCAGCAGAGCTTCGGTTGTCGCCATGGCCAACGTCCTCACAGCGGAGACAAAACCTTCTCACTCAAACAGCCGCCGCAACGGCAATGCGAACCCAGGCAGGATGGCCGGAAAGACAAGCTCCTGATCGAATGCCACGGTCTGCTCAGGCAGGTCCGGGGAATAGACGCGTGCCGTCTGCCGCTGGGGATCCACGACGCAAACACAAAGCACGCCCGCTTCGAGATATTCAGCCACCTTGGCCAGCACGTGTTTCCAACGGTCATCCGGGGAAAGA
>JBBDNX010000119.1:0-1327 GCA_040877345.1 Pirellulales bacterium | reverse complement strand
CACACTGGGCGATTTGGCCTGACTTGAGCGACGGCCTGTTGCATGCGCCAGCAGCAGTCCGTTTACTTGCCGATGCAGAAGCGGCTGAAAATGCGGTCGAGGATGTCGTCGGTATAGACGGCCCCGACCACCTGGCCCAGCTCGTCGAGGGCCGTTCGCAACTCGGCTGCCAGCAGCTCGTCGCCGCCGCGCCTGCCGGCGACGTCCAGCGCACCCGCCAGGCAGGCGGCGGCCCGTTCCAGGCTTTGCCGGCAACGGGCCGCGGTGGCGGGCACCGCGTCGGTTTCAGCCGCCTGAACGCTGCGGGCCGCCTCGCCCAGCAGCGACCGCAACCGGTCGAGGCCCGCGCCGCTGCGGCTGCTCGTCGCAACGGCCTCCGGCAGCTCGGGCATGCCCGGCGGCTGGTCGGTCTTGGTCAAGGCCACGATCCGCGTGACCGAATCGGGCGGCTCGGCCAACTGCCGCCGCTCCCAGGCATTCAAAGGCCGCGTCACATCCAGACAGAGCAGCTCGACGTGCGCGTGTAGCCGCTGGTCCAGTGCGAAGTGCTGGGCGGCCTGTTCGATGGGCTGGCCGGCCGCCGGATCGGCTCCGGCCGTATCGATCAGCTCGCAGGCGATACCGTCCAGGTCGAGCGTTGCCGCGAGGTAGTCGCGCGTGGTGCCCGCGCTGGCCGAAACCAAGGCCTGGCCGGCCGTCACCAGCGCGTTGTACAGGCTGCTCTTGCCGACGTTGGGCCAGCCGACCAGCACGATGCGGACCACGTCGGCCGTTTGGTGGCGGCCCGCCATGCGTGCGGCCAGGTCGGCCACCGTCCGAGAGGCCGCCTGGAGCTGTGCCACGACCTGGTCCTGGGCGATGAACTCGATGTCTTCGTCGACGAAATCCAAGCCGGCTTCGACATGGGCCAGCGTGTCGAGCAGCTTGTTGCGCAAGGCGGTCAGCGGGGCGGCGAGTCCACCGGCGAGCTGCTCCAGTGCGCGGTCGAGCTGCGCTCGGCCCGTCGCGTCGATGACTCCCAGGACCGCCTCGGCCTGCGTCAGATCGATGCGGCCCGCCAAAAAGGCCCGCAGCGTGAACTCGCCGGGCGCGGCCAGCCGGGCGCCGGTCTGGCAGATTCGGCGGAGGGCCGCTTCGAGCAAGGGGGGCGAACCGATGGTGTGCAGCTCGGCGGAGGGTTGGCGGGTGTAACTTCGGGGGCCCGGCCAGAGATAGACCTGGCAGGGCAAGGGCGAGGTGAGCCCCACGTTCAAGCGGCCGGTGAGCATCGTGGGCTGCGTGACATCCGCCAGCTCGACGGCCTGATCCGGCTCGAACGAGCCACTGA
>JBBDNX010000118.1:0-1334 GCA_040877345.1 Pirellulales bacterium | reverse complement strand
GCCGGCACGGTTGCTGGGCGAGGAGATCCGCGGCTGGTGGGATGCCAGCCGCAGTCCCTGGTCGCGGCAGGTGCACGGCTTTTACCGGGTGTTGGGACAGGGAGTGCTCTGGCCGGTGCGAAAGGCCTGGGAGGGCATTGCGGGGCCGGCCCCCGAACCGCTGGCCGCCTTTCACACCAGCGAGCGCGACGCGATCGTCGAGGCGGTTCAAAAGATGCTCGACGAACTGGACCGCCTCAGCCGGGTCGGCAACGATACGCTGCGGCCCCGGCTGGCCGGGCTGTTGGGCGGCGCCTCGCGGCAGCAGTTGCTCGACCGGGTGATCGCGGCTCATGCCGAGCTGCCGGCCTTGGACGACGATTATCGCGATTTTCTGCGCGCGGAGCTGGACCGTTGGTGCCAGGCGAATCCGAGGGCCGTCAGCCTGCTGCGATCGTTGGACCACGCGGCGGCGCTGGCGCGGCCGGCGATCACCGTGTCGCTGGCGGTGAGCGGTTGGATTGTGGCGGGCGACGTGGTGGGGCAGGCGGCAGCGCACGTGGCCGGCCAGACGGCCTCGACGTTGGCGACCGAGGCGGCCATCGCCGGCGGCATCACGGGGGGCGGCGAAGCGGTGGTGACGGCCACGGGCGAGGGGGTAAAGCAGGCCGCCGCCCGGCTATTTCGCCGCTTGCAGGCCGGCTACGCCGAGCGCCGGGCCAGTTGGCTAGCCGGCTGGCTGGAGAGGGAGCTGCTGGGGGGCCTGCTCGACGACCTGCGTGCCGGTGCGGAGGCGCCGGAGTCGCCGGCCGTGCAAGACGTCGAGTCAGCGCTGGCTTCGCTGCGCGTCTTCCAGGCAGATTGAACTGCGCCCTCGGCTATGGAAAGCCATGCAAAGTAAAAGTGCAGGCCGCTGTTTCTTACTATTCATCGACCAGGGAGAGTGCCTGGTTCAAAACTTCGTCGGAAAGATACATGCCGGCGCGGCGCATTCGTTCCAGAATTGGACGAGCCGCGGAAATCAAGCCCCTTTTCTTCGCTGTCAGCAGCAAGCCAAGCGTTCCGCGGAGGGGGATTCCAAGGGCTGCCGCGCAGCGTCGGGCAGCAAGGTCATCAAGAATCGCTTCAGTACCTGCGCGTGCATACGCCCACGCCAGTACGGCAGACTCACCTGGCCCCAAATCCCAGGCCTGAATCAGTGGCGGAACAGGTAGGTCCGCTTCCACAGTCGCCCAGGATGCTTGTTCGAAGGCCTGAACGGTAGGATCGCTTGCACCCCGTCTCTGGAGTTCACCGGCAACGGCGGTGGGAATGACAATCTTCGGGCTCGCTACCTGCAACAGGTCGAAGCAGCC
>JBBDNX010000117.1:0-6981 GCA_040877345.1 Pirellulales bacterium | reverse complement strand
ACCTTGGTGCCGTTGGTGCTTTCCAGGTCGGTCAGCACCAGTTTGTCCTGGTCTTCCTGGATCTTCAGATGAAACCGGCTGACGCGCTCGTCGTTGAGCTGGACGAGGTTGCCCTCCTCGCGCCCAATCGTGATCGGCGTCTCGAGGTGTTCGAATACCTTCCCCCGGTCTGCTCCGTCGAGAACCCGCAATGTAATCGAGGCCATTGGCCGTTGACTCAACAGCGTCGGAAAAAGTGCCTGACAAACGCGTACTCGAACCAGAGCCGGTGGCACCGCTTATAACACGCTGCCAGCGCGGGAACAAGGCGACCGCGAACTTGAACAACCGGCAACTTGAACAACCCCGCGGGAGACCGTATGCTGAACCTTTCTGGCAAGCGCCCGTGGCGCAACTGGACAGCGCATCGGTCTTCGGAACCGAGGGTTGCAGGTTCGAATCCTGCCGGGCGTATTACTTCCATTCCTCTTTTCCGCCGACCGACCGCACGGCTCCCACGCTGGCATTATACCGAACCGAGCGGTCAGCGTCATCGAAGCCGGCCGATCCAGGTAGCAGAATCTCGCCATGATCGTAGCCGGATTCGCCAGAATTCGGGGCCCAGGTTCGTAGCAAGAACTCGCCAGAGTTCTGGTGAGTTGCGCGAAACGGCTCGGTAGCAGAACTCGCCAGAGTTCTGGCGGCATGCCCGAACAGCCCGAATTCTGGCGATTCCGGCTACGATTCGCTATGGGCCCGATGCCCTTTCTGCTAAGCTAAACGGCCTGCCCGTTGCGCTTGCCGCACCCGCCCGACCGCAAGGAACCGTGCATGCCGCCGGCTCGCTCGATCAGCCGCCGATCCAAGTTGGCCTGGCTTTATGGCCAATCCGCCGGTCTGCCGCTGATCGCCTGGCTCGCATTCGGCCTTGGGATTGACCTGGTTCATGCCGCCGAGGGCCAGACACAAGCCGACCAGGCAGACCAGGCCGACGTGGATCCCCCACCGGCCGATCCCGCCCTGGCCGCCTTCTTCGAGAAGAAAGTCCGCCCACTCCTCTCGGCCAACTGTTTCGAGTGCCACGGGCCCGATCAGCAGAAGGGAGGCTTGCGGCTCGACTCGCACGAATCGCTGCTGGCCGGCGGCGATTCGGGCCCGGCCATCGAGCCAGGCAAGCCCGACGAAAGCCTGCTGGTCGACGCCGTCCGCTACGGCCAGGTCTATCAGATGCCCCCCACGGGCAAGTTGCCTCCCGACGAAGTGGCGGTGCTCGTCGAGTGGGTCCGCCTGGGCGTTCCATGGCCGAACGCCGAAGTTCGCCCCGCGCCGGCGGCCAGTGAAGCAAGCGGCGGTCCGCTGTTCTCCGACGATGGAAAAAGCTTCTGGGCCTTCCAGGCGCCGATCAAGCCGGCCGGACTGCCCGAAGTCCGCGAGCCGGCTTGGTGCAAGTCGCCGATCGACTACTTCGTGCTGGCCGGTTTGGAGCAGCACGGCCTCCGGCCCGCCCCGCCGGCCGACAAGCGGACGTTGATCCGCCGGGCGACCTTCGACCTGGTCGGCCTGCCTCCGGACCAGGCCGACGTGGAAGCGTTCCTGGCCGACCACTCGCCCGACGCGTTTCACAAGGTCATCGATCGGCTGCTCGCCTCGCCCCACTATGGCGAGCGCTGGGGCCGCCACTGGCTCGACGTGGCCCGCTACGCCGACTCGAACGGGCTCGACGAAAACCTGGCCTACGTCCATGCCTGGCGGTATCGCGATTACGTGGTGGCGGCCTTCAACAGCGACAAGCCGTACGACCAGTTCGTGATCGAACAACTGGCGGGCGACCTGCTGCCGTCGAGCGGCGTAGCCGCGGTGGATCACCAGCGCCTGGTGGCAACCGGCTTTTTGACGCTGGGGGCCAAGATGCTGGCCGAGGACGATCCGGTCAAGATGGAAATGGACATCATCGACGAGCAGCTCGACACAATGGGCGGCGCTTTGTTGGGGCTGACGTTGGGTTGCGCTCGCTGCCACGACCACAAGTTCGACCCTCTCCCCACGTCGGACTACTACTCGCTGGCGGGCATCTTCAAAAGCACACAGACGATGGACAACTTCCGCGTGGTGGCCCAGTGGCACGAGCGGCCGCTGGCCTCGGCCGACGAAATCGCCAGGGTCCAGGCCCACCGCGAGCAGTTGAGTGCCAAGAAGTCGCAGCTCGACGGCCGCATCAACCAGGCCGACCAGGCGATCGTCGCTGACGCCCGCCGCCGGGTGGGGGACTATCTGAGGGCGGCGGCCCGCCTCGAGCGGCAAGGCGAACGTCCGGGGCCCCGGTTGGCCGGAATGGGCCAAGAGCAGCCGGAAGGCACGCTGCTGTTCGAGGCCGAGAAGTTCGACCGCGGCAACGTGAAGATCGACTTTGAGACTTACGGCGCCATGATCGGCGTCATTTATAACCAGGGGCAATTGCCCAACGTGGCGGAATACGATTTCGAGCTCTTGGCCGACGGCGCTTTCCAGGTAGAGCTGCGCTATGCAGCCGCCGAACCGCGGCCCGTTGAATTGCTGCTCGACGGCGTCGTCGTCCAGCCCGCGGCGGCCGGGGAGGCGACTGGTTCGTGGCAACCGGCCGAACAGGCCTGGTTCGCCGAAGCGGTTTGCCGCCTGCCGGCCGGCAAGCACACGCTGCGGCTCCAGCGCGACGGGCCGTTTCCCCACTTCGATCGAGTGGCGCTGGTGCCGCTCGAAGACGGGGACGCCGCTGCCCTGTACACGACACCCACCGAGCTGGCCCGCGAGCTGGGCTTGAATCATGCCATCCTCGACCAGTGGTCGCAGTACCTGCTCGCCGTCCGGCAGGATCCCGGTTCCGCCTGGTCGATCTGGGCCGCCGCGGGCGGCCGCCGGCAGGGCCAGCCCGCATCCGCGGAAGAGCAAAGTCCCGAGGTGGAGCTGACTCCCCTTGCCGCGGCCCTGCTCGTCGAACCACAACCCCAGAGCGAAGAGGAGCTCGTCGAGCGGCACGCGCGGATGTTCGAGTCGGCCGAACAGGCGGTCCAACAGGCCGCCGCAGCGACGCACGAGAAGGGTGATGAAGAGTCGCCGCTGCCGGATGTGGCGCTCGAGGCGTTGCGGCAGGTGCTGTACGACCCTGCCGGCCCTTGCCGGCTGCCGGACAAGCCGGAGCGGTTCTATCCGGCCGAAGCGGCCAAGGAGTTGGAGGGACTGCGCGGCGAGCTGGCGGCGATCGAGCAGCAGGCCCCCCCGGAGTTGCCGGCCGCGATGGCGGTGGAAGAAGGTCCGCCGACCGATCTGCAAATTCACGTGCGTGGCAGCCACCTGGCCTTGGGCGCCGCGGTGCCTCGCCGCTTCCCGCGGATCCTGGCGGGCGAGGACCAGCCGCCCTTGCCATCCGACCGCAGCGGGCGGTTGGAGCTGGCCCGCTGGATTACCCGCCCCGGCCACCCGCTCACCAGCCGGGTGATGGTCAACCGTATCTGGCGAGGGCATTTTGGCGAGGCGCTGGTCCGCACGCCGGACAATTTCGGCAGGCTCGGAGACCGTCCGGCAAACCAGCCTTTGCTCGATTGGCTGGCGGTCCGCTTCATCGAAGAGGGCTGGTCGGTCAAGGCGATGCACACGCTGATCATGCTCTCGTCCACGTACCAGATGAGCTCGGCGTACAACGAACAGGCCGCCCAGGCCGACCCGGACAACCGGCTGCACTGGCGAATGAACCGGCGCCGCCTGGAGGCCGAGGCGATTCGCGATTCGATCCTGGCGGCCGGCGGCATGCTCGACCTGGCCATGGGCGGCTCGCTGTTGGACGCCAAGCCGCGGCAGTACGTGGCGGGCACGGCCAGCGTGAACCTGGCCCAGTACGACAGCCAGCGCCGCAGCATCTATCTGCCGGTGATCCGCAGCGCCCTGTACGAGGTCTTCCAGGCTTTCGACTTCGCCGAACCGAGCGTGCTCAACGGCAACCGGGCCAGCACCACGGTGGCTCCACAGGCCCTGTTCATGATGAACAGCGGCCTGGTGGACGATGCCACCCACAAGATGGCGGCGGGCCTGCTCGCACGACACGACTTGGACGACGCAGGCCGGGTCGAGGCGCTGTACCAGCGGATCTTGAGCCGGCCCGCGCGCCCCGACGAGGTGCAGCGCGGGCTCGAGTTCGCCGAGCGCGTCCAGGCCGCTCTTGCCGCCGAGACCGACGAGCCGCAGCGGCGATTGCGCGCTTGGCAAAGTCTCTGTCGCGTCGTCGTGTCTACCAACGAGTTCATCTACATCGAATGACCCCGCCACGCGTGTCACCATGAGCTGCAGTTGCCATCGATTCAGTCCGGTATTCACCCGCCGCGACATGCTGCGCACTGCGGCCGCCGGCTTTGGCGGCCTGGCGCTGGCCGGGCTCTTGGCCGAAGAGACTCGCGCGGCCGCGGCGGCCGCCGATGAAGACCCGCTCGCCCCGCGGGCCCCGCACTTCGTTCCCCGGGCGCGGCGGGTGATCTTCTTGTTCATGCACGGCGGGCCCTCGCAGGTCGACACCTTCGACTACAAGCCGCTCTTGGAGCGCGACCACGGCAAGCCGCTGCCGTTCGACAAGCCGAGAGTGGTCTCCAGCGAAACCGGCAACCTCCTGCAAAGCCCCTGGCGCTTCAGCCGGCATGGCCAGTGCGGAATGTGGGCCAGCGAGCTGTTCCCGCACGTGGCCGGCATGGCCGACGATCTGTGCATGATCAACTCGATGCACGGCTCGAACTCGCGGCATGGCGGCGCGCTGTTGGAGCTGCACACCGGCAGCGACACGTTTGTGCGCCCCAGCATGGGCTCGTGGATCACGTACGGGCTGGGCACCGAGAACCAGGACCTGCCCGGCTTCGTCACGATCTGTCCCACGCTGACGCACGGCGGCGTGAACAACTACAGCTCGGCCTTTCTGCCCGCCGTCTACCATGGCACGCCCTTGGGCAACGCCAGTGTGCCTTCCGAGCAGGCCAAGATCCCCTTCATCACCGCGGCGGGCGGCAGCCGCGACGTCCAGCGGATGGAGCTCGACCTCGTGCGCCAGATCAACCGGGAGCAGCTCGCCACGACCGGCCCCGACGCGGCCCTGGAGGGGCGGATCGACGCATTCGAGCTGGCCTTCCGCATGCAGGCGGCGGCCCCAGAGTTGCAGGACATCTCGGACGAGACGGCGGCCACTTCGAAGCTGTACGGCCTGGACGACGACAAGACCCGCAACTTCGGCCGGCAGTGCTTGATGGCCCGCCGTTTCGCGGAGCGGGGCGTGCGTTTTATCCAGGTGACGCATAGTTACAAGTGGGACCAGCACGGCGAGTTGCGGCGCGACCACGCTGCCAACGCCCTGGAGGTCGACTTGCCGATCGCCGGTTTGCTTAAGGACCTCAAGGCGCGAGGTCTCTTGGCCGAGACGCTCGTGCTCTGGGGAGGCGAGTTCGGCCGCACGCCGACGGCGCAGGGCAACGACGGCCGCGACCACAATCCGCACGGTTTTTCGATGTGGCTGGCCGGCGGCGGAGTGAAGCCCGGCTTCCAGTACGGCGCCACCGACGACTACGGCTACTATGCCGTCCGGGACAAGGTCCACTTCCACGACTTGCACGCCACGCTGCTGCACCTGCTGGGGCTCGACCACACCCGGCTGACCTACCGGCACGCCGGCCGCGACTTCCGCCTGACCGACGTCCACGGCCGCATCGTCGACGAGATCATCTCGTAGTTGTAGCAGAACTCGCCAGAGTTCTGGCCGTCTTCCCGTTCAGTAGCCGTCACGCTCGTGTGCCGTTGCCGTAAAGTAGCCGTCCAGTAGCAGGCACACTCCGTGTGCCGTTGCCCTTTGCGCCTTCTATCCCAGCGCGTGCCCAGATGAATCATTGAAGGGCACTTCGACGAGGAACACGATGTTGTTCGGCCTTGAAACAGTCGGCCGACCTGCGGAATGATGTCGATTCCCGTGATCCAAGCCTCCGGATAAGCGCTGGCCAGACGTCCCGTCACCTGACCCTCGCCAATCTGCTGCATTGGGCCGAAGCTGTTCAGTGGACCACGATTTGACGCGAAGCGTGCCGTGCACGACAATCAAATGATCCCGCTGCCGCTGTTGCAGTCATTGCGTTGCCGAGGCAGGCAACGATCGTAGTTCCAAATGGCTCGACTTTCAACCGGTGATGGACAATGCGGGAGCGCGTTCGGCGACGCTCCGGGGAGGGTGGACGATGCATTGCGAACCGGTCATTAAGAGTCTCGACAAAGCCGTTCCAGTCGTGTCCGTCGTAATGCCCTGCTTGAACGAAGAGCGGACGGTCGGCCTTTGCGTCCAGGCGGCACTTGCCTCGCTTGCCCGGCTCGGCATACCCGGCGAGGTGCTGGTGTCCGACAACGGCTCAACAGACCGCTCAGTGGATATCGCTTGCGAAGCAGGCGCCCGCGTCGTCCACTGTCATCACTTAGGCTATGGCCATGCCGTCCGGTTCGGCGTTGAGCAGTCGGGCGGCCAGTTCGTCGTAATGGGGGACGCCGATGGCAGCTACGATTTCGAGTCGATCGGTCCATTTGTCGGCCGGCTACAGGATGGCGCACACCTGGTGATGGGCAATCGATTCCAGGGAGGCATCCGGCCCGGCGCAATGCCATGGAAGAATCGATATATCGGCAATCCGGCCCTCACCTGGCTGCTGAACGCGCTGTTCGGCACGAGGATCGGAGACGCTCACTGCGGCCTGAGGGGCTTCACGCGCGGCGCTTTCGAGCGCATGCGGCTGGAGTCGGCTGGAATGGAACTGGCCAGCGAAATGGTCCTCAAGGCGGCTCGGATCGGTTTGACGGTCCAAGAGGTACCAACCGTCCTCTCGCCCGATGGCCGCGGCAGGCGGCCGCATCTGCGACCTTGGCGGGATGGATGGCGCCACGTCAAGCTGCTGCTGATGTTCAGCCCGCTCCATCTGTTCTTGTTGCCCGCCGTGATGCTCCTGCTCGCCGGGTTGCTGC
>JBBDNX010000116.1:0-6983 GCA_040877345.1 Pirellulales bacterium | reverse complement strand
GCGGCGCCGCGCGTCGGACCTCTCGTCGTGGAGCGACCGCCAGATCCCCATGGACCAATCTCCTCGTGGACTCAGTTCCCGCGCTTGGGGTGATGCGGCCGCCAAACGTTGCCGCCGCTGCCGATAAAACGCCTAAATCCTTTCGATTGTCTTCAACCGAAAGGTGAAAATCAAACTAATTCACCCAAACCTCTCATTCTCCCTGTATTTCGCATATTAGGCAGACCGCCTGCTCTGCGCTGGATTTTCGCAGGGGCGCTGTGGTGCAAATCGAGGCCTCGGAGCTTGCTCGGTGGGCTTTGCCAAGGGGGTTGGCTGGTTCAGCGGTTGAGCAGGATGGTTATCTGCGCGGCCTCGTGGGTGGCACCGGTGCGGAGCAATTGGAGCAGGTTGAAGCGTTCGTTAGGTGTGGCGCTGCGCCCCAAGTAGAGTTGGAACCAGTCGTTGACGAGCAAGCTGCGGTACTCGTCGCTGGCCGCGAAACTGAGAACGACGTCGGCCCGGGCCTGGATTTCACCCCGGTTGGACATAGCCAACTGGGAAATCCAGAAGTCGAGTTCCTGCTGGCTGGGGGAGACGCTTCGCTGGAGCAGTTCGCCGTACAAGGCGCGAATGAACGTATCGGAGTCGCCGCCGCGCGTGATGAAGAACTCGGGCGATGAAAGGATTCCGGCCAGGACGTTCTCGGCCCGTCCGCCCGCGGCCAGAACATTCTGCCAGAAGTTCATCGCGCCCGCGTCGGCGCTTCGACCGAGGAACTCCTGATAGTAGCCGTTGATGAGCTGCGCCCGCCGCTCGGCCGAGTTGAGGAACAGCGAGGCGATCTGCTGCCGATTCAAGTTGCCGGCGCCGAGCTGGTTGGTCCAGAAAGTGGCGTCGACCATGCTGAAGCTGCGGCCGAGCACGTCGCGATAGAGGCCGCCCACGAAACCGGTCGGCCCGATATTATTGGCGACCACGTGATTGAAATAGTCGCCGCCGCTCTTGAACAATTCAAGGGCCAACTGTTCCAGCGGGAACCCGGCATTCAAGTCGTTGTTGATGGCCTGGCTGTCGCGGCTGGATGGTGTTACGAAGGTGGGGAAGAACTGGAAATACATGTCGTTGATCATCGCGGTGCGCGGATTCGACGGCGTGAGGTCGAAGCTGCGCAGGAACGACAGCGCCGTGGCGAAGCGCGTCTGGGGCGTGTCGTTGTTGATGATCGGCGCGGCGAACCGCTCCATCTCGGCGTTGCTGGGGTTGCGGCCCAGCACATCCTGGAAGATCGCCCGTACCCAACCGGTGGTCAGGCGGTTGGTAAGCCGGTATTCGTCCGAGGCCAGCAGCGACGCCTGCACTTCCTCGATGGTCATTCCTTGCTGCCCGCGCGTTACCCAGAAGTTCAGTTCCTGCAAGCTGACGCTGGTGCGGTTCTGGCGGCCGATCAGGAAGTCGGCGTAGGCCCTCCCCACGAAGGCGGCGAAGGTGGCAAACTGGCCGCGGAAGTTACGGTCGGAGCCGAACTCGGCCACGGCGCAACTGTCGCGGAAAGCCTCCTCCAGGGCCAACAAGGCGGGCGTGACCTGGAACAGATGAGAGGTTGGATTGAGCGGGTTGACGATGTCGATGACCCGTTCGAAGCCGCTATCGTTGAAGCCGCCGATCTGGTCGAGGTCGATGGGCACGCCGAGTTGCGCGGACAACAGCGGACTGACGATGCCCCGCACCACCAGGTCGTCGCCGGTGCCGCCGTTGATGGTTTCGTCGGACACGTTGAAGATGAAGCCGAACTCGTCCTGGTCCGGGAACAAGAAGTCGTCGCCCTCCTCGCCGGTGAGGAAATCACGACCGCGACCGCCCAGGATGATGTCGTCCCCGCCGCCTCCGACCAAGGTGTCGTTGCCGTCACCACCGATGAGGATCGAAGGGACGGCCAGCAGGCCGAATGCCGGATTGTCGGCCGAAGCATTGACGATGTTGTCGCTGCCGCCCAAGCCATACACAAGCAGGCAGTCGATCTGGACCATTTCGATGTCTTCGCCGCTGTCCAGGTCACCCAGCGAAAACGAGTCGACGAAGGGGCTGCCCAGCACGCGGAGCCGGTCGATGCCGGTGGTAAAACGCGATCCGCCGATGAAGCGCGTGAGAACGGGCATCGTGCCGGGAAAATCGGGAGGGATATAGCCGGGGGGGACCTGCAGCGTGAACACGTCGCCCCCCTCATCGCCATTGACCTCAAGGGTGAGCACCGACGTATAGAAAATTGAGGCCCCGACTCCCGTAACGGTCCTTTGGTCGACGAAGAATTCGTCGTCGCCCGGGGTCCCCGTGACGCGCAAGACGTCGTCATCCAGACCGCCGCTGAAAGTCAGGTCAAAGTCCAGCGGAGTCTGCACGAAGACTTCATCCGCCCCGGCAAAGCCATTGAGCTGGACTTCGGTTCCGATGGCGTCGACAAAGAACAGGTCGCTGCCGTCGAAGCCGTTGGCAGTGACCCTTTCCAGCGCCCGATAGACAAAATCGCGGTTCGGACCCTGAGCGGTATGTTCGAGCGTCAGCGGATCCACATCGAACGAGTAGAAGTCGGCGGCGGCCGTGCCATTGAGACTGAAGGTATCGTTGCCGAAGCCGGCGGCGCCGTCGACCGTCAAGGTGCCATTGAAGCCGGTGTACCCCAGCAGCATCGACCCCTGCGTGTTGGACAAGCCGAGTATGAAAATCTGGACATCGTTGATCGTGAAAACGTTGGCGGCGAACGAATCACTGATGTCCGACACGCCGAGCACCGTGACCCTTGAGTCCGATGCGAAGCCCCCGCCGGTGACCTCGAACGTGGGAAATGCCGGCGAGACGGGAAAGCCGGTTACGTCGAAGAACTCGCCGGAATCGTTATCGATGATCATGTGGGCGCCGCTCGTGGAGCCCGTGTTGATCTGGATCGAGTCGGCCAGCACGCCGAGGTTGGCGCCCGTGGGCGCGAAGTTGCCGGAGTTGTCGGCGTCGAGCAGGATGTTGCCACCCAACTGAACCTTCAGCACGCCGGTTGCGGCCGGTCCCGTGTGCTGCAGGGCCAAGACTCCACTGCCGAAAGTGGCGCTCCAGGCCAGCAACTCCCGCGATTCAAGCGACTCCAGGTTGCAAATCCGTCCCAGCCGGCGCCGTTCAAATCCATCGCCGCGGCGCAGGCCGTGCCGCTGCCAACCCAGAGAACCGAACATCCGCTGCACTGCAGAACCAATCCGAGAAGGACGACTCATCTAAAAATCCTCAACATTGAACCCGCGGGGCGAAACCAGGTTTCACTCAGCCACGGGAATTCGTTCCAAGCTAGACCACGCTGCCAGGCCACAGTCGCATAAGGAGACGCCTGGATCGTCCCGGCAGTTCCCCGAGACACGCACCGCCCAACGACCCCGGCCAGGGCAGACCCCGCCCCGGGTAGGGGCCGAGTCGTTTCGCTGTCGATGCCTGCTCGCCCACGGGCGGCACCTCCGGCAAGTGTCGCCATCGTGGCGTAAAACCCCCGCGGCGTGCCAAACATAGCCGCCGTTGGTCCAAAGACTGGGGGAACAAGCTAGAGTTCCATTAAATCTCGGCTTGCAAGCAAGTCAAGCAAAAAGCGCAAAGCGAGCCCAGCCCCTCCAAGCGGGGCAAGCCCCGCTGATCCACCAGTGCCGGTGATCGGCTTTGAAGTGACTGGGGACTGCCTCGCCCAGACGCGGCGAGCGTTTAATCCTCGTCCTGGTGGCGGACAATGTCCCCCTGCACCATGTAGATCACGTCTTCGGCCACGTTCGTGGCCATGTCACCCAGCCGTTCCAGGTGCTTGGCGACCGAATAGAGCTTCATCAACGTCTCGGTCTGGTCGGGCGAGGCCCGGATGGCCTGGCGAATCTTCTCGTGAATGGCCCGCCGCATGGCATCCAACTCGTCGTCGTCCTGGCGCACCTGGTGAGCCAGGCTGGCATCGGCATTGACCAGCGCGTCCAGGCTGCGTTTGACCATGTCCTGGGCCCGCACGGCCATGGCCCGGAAATCGACGGGCACGTCCACCCGGTCGGCGCGAGCCAGGAACAGCACTCGCTTGGCGATGTTTTTGGCCAGGTCGCCCATCCGCTCCAGGTCGTTGTTGATCTTGATACCGGCCACCACGAACCGCAGGTCGACGGCCACGGGCTGATAGAGTGCCAGGATCTTGAGGCAGTCTTCCTCGACATCGACCTCCATGCGATCGATCTCCGCATCTTCCTCCAGCACTTTGCGGGCGATTGCTTCATCGCGGTTCATCAAGGCCGCGATGGCGTTGGCGATCGCCGCCTCGACCATCGAGCCGACGAAGAGGATTTTTTGCTTCAACTGTTCGATTTGCCGCTCGAGGTGCTTGGCCATGATGGTCATTCTAGCTGTTCGGGACTGTTCGAGTAAGCCTCACGGGGGCGGCAGGTGGATGGTGAACGAGCTGCCGGCGCCCGGGGCGCTCTCGACGGTGACCCGGCCCCGATGGGCCAGCACGATGTGCTTGACGATGGCCAGCCCCAGGCCGGTGCCGCCCAGTTTCCGGCTGCGCGCCTTATCGACGCGATAGAACCGCTCGAAGAGGCGCGAGAGGTGCTCTTCGGCGATGCCGCAACCCTGGTCGCGCACGACGATCAAAACTTCGCCGCCGACGGTTTGCCCGGACAATTGCACCTCGCCGGCCGGTTCGCTGTACTTGATGGCGTTGTCCAGCAGGTTGGCCACCGCCTGCTCCAGCAACGGAGGGTTGATGCGGGCCTGCAGACCGTCGTCGCAGGACAGTGCGATGCGGACGCCCCGCTCGGAAGCCTTCGAGTCGCAGTCGTGCAGGGCCGACTCCAGCACGCCGCGCACGTCGGCCAGCATGAGCAAGAGATCCGCGGCGTCGCCTTCCTTCTCGATTCGCGACAGGCTGAGCAGGTCCTCGATGATCGAATCCAAGCGATCGGCCTGGCGGGCGATAATCCGCAAGAAACGCTCGGAATCCTGCGCGTCGCGCATGGCCCCGTCGAGCAAAGTCTCGACGAAGCCCTTGATCGAGGTGACCGGCGTCTTCAGCTCGTGCGACACGTTGGCGGCAAAATCGCGCCGCATGTTTTCGAGCTGTCTCAGCCTGGAAACATCGTTGAGCACGATCACCGCGCCGATCGAATGGCCTGCGGGGTCGCGCAGGGCGGTGCCGTGCGCCTGCAGCACCCGGTGGCGGGCGTTGCGCAGCACCACGTCTCCCTCGATCGGCCGCTTCGAGACCAGGGCGCTGGCCACGAACCGCCGCAGATCCACGTTGCGGACCACCTCCTGCAGGCTGCGGCCCTGCACCTCGTCGGGGCTCGTGCCGAGCAGCCGTGAGGCCGCCCGATTCAGGCTGATGACCCGTTCTTCCGTGTCGACGGCCAGCACTCCTTCCACCATGCTGGCCAGCACGGCCTGCTGCTCGTTGTTGCGCCGCAAGAGCGCCGCCAGCCGGTCGTCGAGGCTTGCCGCCATCCGGCCCAGGGATTCGGCCAGTTGGGCCAGTTCCGTGCTGTCGGGGGGCGACGGCTTGTAGCCCAGGCGGCCCTCGGCAAATTGCTCGACCGCGTCGCGCAGCGTCGACAGCGAGCGGGCGACCCGCCGCGAGATGGCCCAGGCGAGCGCCCATGCCAAAAGCGCCGCGGTAATCGCCCCCCAAAGCCAACGTGCCGCGGCGCCTTGGAACGATCCGGCCAGCCACCACCCGGCCGCCAGGGCGGCGACCAGTCCGCACAGCGCCCATGGATAGACGTGCCAGAGTAGCCTTTTATTCAGCACGGGCTACTCCTTGAACCGGTAGCCGACTCCTCGGACCGTTTCGATGTAGCCGCCGTACGATCCGAGCTTCTTCCGCAGGCCGGCCACCTGCACGTCGACCGACCGCTCGGTCACCGGATAATCGTCCCCTTTGACCGCGTCGACGATCTGGTTGCGCGAAAAAGCCCAGCCCGGCCGCTGGGCCAGAAAGTGCAGCAGCCGGAACTCAGTCAGCGTCAGCGTCAGGGGCGATCCGTCGGCGAGCACCTCGTGCCGGCCCGGGTGGATCACCAACTGGTGGGCCCGGATGGCCGTGTCGTCGCCCGTATGGCCTGGTCCGCGGCCCCGCAGCACGGCCTTGATCGTGGCCACCAGCACCCGCGGGCTGAAAGGCTTGGTGAGGTAGGCGTCGGCGCCCAGCTCCAGGCCGGTCACCTGGTCGGCTTCTTCGGTCTTGGCCGTGAGCATGACGATGGGGACATGGCTGGTCCGCGAGTTGGCCTTGAGCAGCTTGCAGACCTCCAAACCGTCGATGCTGGGCAACAGCAAGTCGAGCACGATCAGGTCGGGCACCTGGCCGCGGGCCTCGCGCATGGCGTCCTCGCCCGATGCCACGCAGGTGACGCGGTATCCTTCCTTGGTCAGGTTGTATTGGATCAGTTCCAGAAGGTCTTCCTCGTCATCGACGACGAGGATGCGTTCTCGCGCCATCAAACGCCTCGTTGAAAATCCACGTAATCCAAGAGACGTCAGGGATAACACCGGCATATTAGGGCTCTGTTAGCTTTCTGTTCGGATCCAGCGTGGGCCCGCCGCCCACACGCCCCCATCATAGCGGCACCGGGGGCGTCCGCCATTCACGTTGACCCGATTTAGCGCTGCCAGTTATAATCTAACCCTTTGAAAGTGGGCTGTTTGCGCAAAGCTCGTTCCCCTTACGAGAAAGGATGGTCATGGCCACGGCCTCTACCAGCGGTATCCGCGAGGACATCACCCAGTGTATCGGCAACACCCCCCTGGTGAAGCTGCGGCGGATCACGAAAGGGTGCCGTGCCACCGTGGCCGCCAAG
The DNA here is from genome assembly GCA_040877345.1 of Pirellulales bacterium. GTDB lineage: Bacteria > Planctomycetota > Planctomycetia > Pirellulales > JAICIG01 > JBBDNX01. The sequence continues at coordinate 147 of JBBDNX010000116.1, read as the reverse complement.
ATCGAGAACCTGAACCCGCTGTGGAGCGTGAAGGACCGCATCGCGGGGGCCATGATCGACGCGGCGGAACGGGACGGGCTGATCAAGGAAAACACGATCATCATCGAACCGACGAGCGGGAACACGGGCATCGGGCTGGCGTTCGTG
>JBBDNX010000115.1:0-1338 GCA_040877345.1 Pirellulales bacterium | reverse complement strand
GAACTCGCGGCGCGTGTGGGGTGTGTACCGCATGGATGTTTCGATGCGAATAAAGATTCTCAGGGGACAAATACGAACTCGGGCGAATTCACCAGCGCCCAGACCATGTCTTCCATCCGTTCGCGCCAGTCGGCCTGGAGGCGGGTTGTCGGCGGATCTCCCTCGCGGGCGATTCGTTCCAGATCCAGCTTGATCCGGGTGGCCTCCGGGCTGAGATGGTTCGACCACGACACGGCTGACGCCAGTCGCGCCGGCCTGGTGGGTGCCGCCGTCGCCCCTGCCACGCGGCGATCGTCGTAGCCGTCGCTCAGCAACTCCACGAACGTCTGCCGCTCGTCTTCGGTCGGACCGCGCGACAAGATCTGTAAAAACACGGCTTCGACCAGTTGCTGCACCGGCAGGTCTTCCAATGCCAGCTCGGTCAAAGCGCTATCGTCCGAGAGCCGCGTGATCCGGCTGCCGGCGGTTCCATTGGCCAGCACCATCGGCTGCAGCGGCGTGGCCGCCTCCTCGCGCACGGTCAGCGGATTTTGCCGCGATTCGCGCCAGCCGTATGCCGCCAGCACGTCGACGATGCTCTGCGCCACGGGTAGCGAGAGTGCCGGCCGGTCCCGCTCGTTCGAGAGCGAAGTGAACTCCCAGGCCCGCCGCGGAGTGCCCAGGTTCTGCATCTCGGTCACTGGCCTGCGGCCTTCCGGGTCCATCGTCAGCTCTTCGCAGCGCAGCTCCTTGCCGGCGACCAGAAACAGCGAATCGACAAGCTGCTCGGCCGACAGCCGCCGCCGCATGGGCGAGGCAAACAGCCGATGGCTGCTGTCGCCGGCTGTTTGCGCGGCGGCCGGGACCGCTCGCTGGTAGGTGTGCGAGTTGAGAATCAGCCGGGCCACGTGCTTCAGATCGTAATCGTGCATCGCCAGTTCACGGGCCAGGTATTCGAGCAGCTCGGCATGCGAGGCGTCGGCGGCCGGCCAGTCGACCGGCCAATCGTCGACCGGTTCGACCAGGCCTGCACCGAGATAGCGCCGCCAGAGCCGGTTCACGATCACCTGCGCGAATCGCATGCTTCGAGGCGAAGTGACAATGGCCGCCAGGCGTTCGCGCGGATCATCGGGGTTTTGCACAATGCCGTCGGGCAGCTCGGCGGCCGCCAGCTCGGAAAACGGCCAGGCGGGCGCGACCGGCACGCCCGGCTCCAGCGTGACCTCGATCAAGGGGCGGCGGGCACGCTCGGAGGCGATCACGGTGCTGGTCGGCGGCACCTGCTGTGGTTCTCTGGCCAGCATGGCGGCCAGGCTGAACAGCTCGTGCTGCTTGAATGGCTGGAACGGCGCATCGTGG
>JBBDNX010000114.1:0-6998 GCA_040877345.1 Pirellulales bacterium | reverse complement strand
CCCTCCCGCTCGGCATCGGCATTCGTCGCCAACACCTCCCGCGCCCAGGCCACCGCCTCCAGCCCCGTGCCGATCCGCCCCCCGTTCACGTGCACCTCCCAAAACTCCCGCCCCTCCTTCTGCACCCGCTTCGGGTCGATGTTCACCACAATGCACTGGCTGCCGAAGCGGCGAGCGGCCTCGTACACGAAGGCCGGGTCGCGCGGCGCCGCCGAATTGATCGATACCTAGTCGCTGCCGGCCTTCAACAGTTCGCGGATGTCGGCCAGCGTGCGGATGCCGCCCCCCACGCACAGCGGCATGAACACCACCTCCGCCGTCCGACGCACCACGTCCAGCATGATCGAGCGGCCCTCATGGCTGGCCGTAATATCGAGAAATACCAACTCGTCGGCACCCTCCGCCTCGTAGCGCGCCGCCACCTCGACCGGATCTCCCGCGTCGCGCAACTGAACGAAGTTCGTCCCTTTGACGACCCGGCCCCGATCGACGTCCAGGCAAGGAATCACGCGCTTGGCCAGCATGGATCGCCGTTGATGGAAGTGACCGCCTCGCGCACCGCGCCAAGTTCGCCCGCTTGCTCCGAACCTGTACTTTAAGCTGCTCATTGGCCTCGGTCAACGGCCGGCGCGCGGCCGAAATAGGCGCCTGGCAAGCCGCCCAGCCGAACCAGGCGGCGAGGCCTCCGGCAGTCGCCCGGATGCGCCGCGCTGCTGGCGGCCCCATTATTCGGGCAGCGGCACGCCGCCCGATGCCGGCTCCAGTACCCGCCGGCAGTCGGGCAGGCTGTTCAAGAAGACCCGCCCATACGCCTTGGTCCGCACGCGGGGATCCAGGATCACCACCGTGCCGCGGTCCTGCTGCGTGCGGATCAGCCGGCCGAATCCCTGCTTCAACTTCAACGCGGCTTCGGGCAACTGGTACTCGACAAAGGGGCTCCCGCCCCGCGCACGGATCGCCTCCAACCGTGCCTCCAGCAGCGGCCGGTCCGGCACGGCAAACGGCAGCCGGGTGATGATCACGGTCCGAAGCGCGTCGCCGGGCACGTCGACCCCTTGCCAAAAGCTGTCCGTGCCCAGCAGCACGGCACGCGGGTTGGCCTTGAATCGCTCGACCATCTGGCTCCGCGGCAGCCCGTCCGCCTGCGCATACAGGGCCAGGCCCTGCTCGGCCAGCCATGGTTCCAGGGCGGCGGCGGCCGACCGCAGCGATTCGTAACTGGTGAACAGCACGAAGGCGTGGCCGTCGCTCTTGGCCACCCAGCGGCGGATGACCTCGATCGCCTGTTGCTCGAAGCGGGCCCGTTCGCTCGATGGGTCCGGCATCCCTTGCATCAGAACCAGCGTGGCCTGCTCGCGGTAGTTGAACGGGCTGCCCAACGAGCGAGTCTCGACCTGGTCCAGCCCCAACCGCTTCTTGAAAAAGTCGAACGAGGCGGCCTCTCCGACCGTCAACGTCGCACTGGTCAGGATCACGCTCGGCACGCGGCCGAACAGTTGCTCGCGCAAGGCCGGGCCCACGTCGATCGGTGCACAAGCCAAGATCGTCCGGGGCCGCCGGACCTGGGTGGCATCGACCCAGTACACGTATCCCTTCGACTGCTGGGAGCACCATTGATGGAGTTGGTCGGCCAGGCCTTTCAGCCGGTCGTGGGCCGCCTGGAAATCCTGGCGGTCCTCCGCCTTTTTCAAGCTCTCGCCGTGCCGCTTGAGCAAACCGGCCAGCGCCGCCAGGGCCGGACTGAGCCGGTTGGCGACGATGTCGGGCTCGTCCACCCGGCCGTTCGAGCGGCCGGACGCAGCCTGGCGAAGGCGCACCGCCTCGAAGAACTCCTGCGCCTGCTCGCGGCAAATCAGCACCTGTTCTTCGGCCTCACGCTGGCGATGATGGACCAGCAGGCCCCGGTTGGTCCGGTCGTTGTAGAGCTTGCTCAATAGATAGTCGACCTGGCTGGACGAGACGCTGATGCCGAGGTGTTCGCCGGCCACGGCCTCGAGGTTGTGGGCCTCGTCGAAGATCACCACGTCGTAGTCGGGCAGTATGCTGGCCCCGCATTCACGCAGGGCCAGGTCGCTGAAGAACAGGGCGTGGTTGACCACCAGGATCTGCGCATTCTGTATCCGCCGCCGGGCGCGATAATAAAAGCACTTGCCGTAGGTCGGACAGTTGCGGCCCATGCAGTTGCCGTGTTCGCTGCGCGCCTCTTCCCAAACGCTCGACAGCGGTCGGTGCTCCAGATCGCTCAACGAGCCGTCTTGGGTGCCGCGGCTCCAGCGGTCGAGCCGCCGCAGCTCGGCGAACTCTTCCGCGTCGCGAAACAAATGCGCGCTCTTGGCCACCGCCCCTGCCAGTCGGCGCAGACTGACGTAGTTGTTGCGCCCCTTGATCAGCACGGCCGAAAACTTCAGCGGAATCACCGCGTTCAAGAGCGGGAGATCCTTCTCCATCAGTTGTTCCTGCAGGCTGATCGTATGGGTCGACACGACCACCCGCGGCCGCCGCTCCTCGACCTCTTTGCCGGCGGCCGCGTGCAGGATCGCGGGCACCAGATAGGCAAAGCTCTTGCCCACGCCCGTGCCCGCTTCGACCACCAGGTGCCGGCGGCCGCCGATGGCCTCGGCCACCGCCTTGGCCATGGCGAGCTGCTCGGGCCGGTGCTCATAATGGCTGAGCCGGGCCGCAATCCGCCCCTGGGGACCCAGGATTTCTTCGGGTGCCAACGTCATGTCGAACCAAGCAGTGCGGCCCGGCCCAATGGAACCGGCCGAACCGGGCCGCGGCCGAAGCGGCCCGGCGCGGGCAGCCGCCAGCCTAGCATGCCCCGTCCGCTGCTGATAGCCCGCCAGGCAGCATGGCTGGTCGTGAACGTGTTGGGCGGCCTGATTCGAGCGACCGGACTGGAAAACCGCGTCCGTTCTGCTCATGCTGTCTAGCCTGGACGCGCGGTGCCGGCGCGCCGCGATGAACTTGCCAGCAAGTGACAACGATGCCGATCGAATTCCGCTGCCATCAATGCGGCAAGCTCTTGCGGACCGCCGACGACACGGCCGGCAAGCAGGCCAAGTGCCCTTCCTGTGGCGCCATCCAATCGATCCCCTACGCGAGCGATCCAGGCGGCGACAGCGACGCTCTCTCCAGGCCACCGCCTCCCGTGGCCAATCCCTTCGCCGCTGCCCACAGCCCGTCGACGGGATTGGACGCCGACAACCCCTACGCCTCGCCCATGTACCCCCCAGCGCCGCACCGCGCGGCGTTCGAGGACTATCCCCGCAGTGGCCCGCCATGGGAACGGGACGGCGCCTCGATCGGTTCGTTCATGGCGACGCTGCGGTTGGCCTATGGCTCGATCAACGGGTTTTTTTCCAGCATGCGCCGCGAGGGAGGAATCGGCTGGCCGTTTGGCTTTGCGCTGGCTGGTGCGGTCGTCGGCTTCATGGGCTTCTGGCTGTTGACTCTCACGCCCCTGTTGCTCTTGAGCGACGATGTGGATTCGCCGGCTCCGCTGGAGTTCCTGATGATGTCGGTCTGCGGGTTCGTCCTGCTTCCTTTTATGGTGGTGATGCACACCCTGTGGTGGTCGGGCCTGTTGCATTTATCGCTGATGCTGATCGGGGGCGCCCGGGAGGGATTTGAGACCACGTACCGCGTGGTCGCTTACAGCGTGGGAAGCGTGGCCCCCCTGTTCTTGATCCCCCTGTGCGGCCTGCACGTCGCGGCGATCGCGCAGCTCGTGTTTTTTGGGGTTGGAGTCACCTACGCCCATGAGATCTCAGGCGGCAAAGGCGCTCTGGCCGTCCTGTTGCCGCCGCTCACCTGCTGTTGCGTGACCGGCCTGTTTTATGCCGTGGTGATCGGGTTCATACTGGCGGCCGCCGGATGATACGCGCGACGGTGGTGAGGACAACCAGGCTGAGCAGTCTTCAGCGCGGCTTCGCGCTGGCCACGACCCCTTCCTCCGGGCTGCTGGCCGTCGCGTACAGCTTGCGCCCAATCCGCCCGGCCAGGTACGCCAGCCGGCCCGCCTCGATGGCCGCCCGCATCGCCCGCGCCATGCCCAGAGGATCGCGGGCGTGGGCGATGCCCGTGTTCAACAGCACGCCGTCCACGCCCAACTCCATGGCAATCGTGACGTCGCTGGCCGTGCCCACCCCCGCATCCACGATCACCGGATAGTCCGGGTCGTCCTGCTTCAGGTACTCCAGGCAGATGCGGATGTTGTTCGCGTTCAGGATCCCCTGCCCCGAACCGATCGGGCTGCCGGCAGGCATCACGCTCGTGGCGCCCGCCTCTTTGAGCCGCCGCGCGCTGATCGGGTCGTCGCTGGTGTAGCACAGCACCTGAAAACCCTCGGCCACCAGTTGCTCCGTGGCCCTCAGCGTGGCCAGCGGATCGGGCAGCAGCGTCTTCGTGTCGGCCAGCACCTCCAGCTTGACCCAATCGGCCCCGGCGTTGTCCAACCCCAGCAGCAGCTCGCGACCCATCCGCGCCACGCGGACCGCGTCGTCCGCCGTGAAGCAACCCGCTGTGTTGGGCAAAAGCGTGTACCGCCGCGTGTCGATGTGGTCCAGCAGGTTGTTGCCCTCTGCGTCATACAGCCGTTCGCGCCGCACCGCCACGGTAATGCAATCGGTGCCCGACAGATCCAGGGCTTCGGCCATCAAGCCGTAGCTGGCGTACTTGCCCGTTCCCACGATCAGCCGGCTCGACAGCGTATGGCGGCCCAGGCGCAATCGGTCGGCCGCCGATCTCGCGCCCCGGCCGTCTGGCTGCTCCGCCGCATCATCCGCCATGCCCGCCCGCGCTTCCTGCTTGGTTACTTGCCCGGACAAGTGACTAACCTCCTCCCACCAATGTCACCACCTCCAGCCGGTCCCCCTCTGCAAGCCGGCGATGAACGTGCGCCGCCCGAGGAACCAATTCCAGGTTCACCTCGACGGCCACGTGCCTCGGCTCCAGGCGCAGCGATTCGAGCAGTTCGGCCACGGTGGTGCCCGAAGCCACCTGGCGCGGCTCGCCGTTGAGCGTAATCGCCACCTGCGTCATTCGGTTCGGACGACCGCCGTGCGGAACTGAATCGAATCCAGCGGCACCAGCGCGCCCTTCATCGGCTGGCCGGAGTTGGCTGCCGCCCTCGACCAGGGAACGGCGTAGGCCGCCACCTTCCCTCCGGTCAGTTCGGCCACGTACACCACCGAAGCTCCGGGCTGGATCTGGCCTCCGCCCCGCCGAAGCTGGGCCTGACCGGTAACCATGAGGTACTTGGGATTCTTCGAGACGTCGACGTCCAGAGCGCTGAGGATGTTGGTCTGGTACAGGGCGTTGAACTTGCCGTTGATCGGGCTGAGCACGGCCGCCCTCAGGTCGCCGGTCAAAAAGTCGAGGAAAAACACCGCCTCCATGCTCTCGTCCACCCAGCCCGTGGCAATCGCGAAATTGTCCTGGCGGTCGGTGGCCACCGCCTCCAGCGGACGGTGCGGCAAGAACCCCGCCACGACCACACCCACCACAAGCCCCGTGACCAGCGCCGTCAGCCGGCTCCGCTTGAACGCCTCCACCATGGCTGCTCTCCCTATCCGCAAATACGGCCAGTAATTCGCCTGCCGTCAGGCATCGTACCGCGCGCCGCCATCGAATGCCAGCAATTCTCCAGCCGCCCTGCCGGACCGGCGCGTCCGGCTGCCGGTCTCGGCGGAATCCCCCATTTTTTGCCGGCTGGGTGGCTGGGGCAAAGCGATAAGCGTGCCCCAGTTGCGATGTGACGAAGTTATTTTTCGGCCGATCCTAAGAGAGTGTGGTCTACTCGCTCCGCGAGTGGTCGCCCCATTTTTTGCTGGCGGCCCGCCGCACTTTTGCTACAAGATAGAGTCATTCGATAGTTCATTGATTGAATCGCATCTTGAGACAGCCGCTCTTGCCAGGAGACAAAGCAGATGGCCACCAACGGAGCACTCAATCGAAAACTGCGTCAGGCACTGGTCGGCGGCGGCCAGGGAGCATTTATCGGCCGCGTGCACTGCACGGCAGCCGTGCTCGACAACCGCGCCGCCCTCGTGGCCGGGGCCTTGTCCAGCAACCCCGATCAGGCCCGGGCCTCGGCGCCCGATTACGACATCCCGCCCGAGCGGGCCTATGCCTCGTACCGCGACTTGATCCAGGGCGAGCTCAAGCTCCCGGCCGACCAGCGGATCGACTTCGTCTCGATCGCCACCCCCAACCACACCCACTTCGAAATCGCCAAGGCGGCCGTCGAAGCCGGCTTCAATTGCATCTGCGACAAACCGATGACGTTCGACCTCGACCAGGCCGAAAAGCTGGCCGACGCGGTCGACAAGGCCGGCGTGGTCTTTGCCGTGTCGCACAACTACACCGGCTATCCCCTGGTGCGGCAGGCCCGCGAGATGGTGCTGGCCGGCGAACTGGGCGAAATCAACGCCATCCGATCCAACTACATCCAGGGCTGGCTGCGCACCAGGCTCGAATCCGACGACCAGAAGCAGGCCGCCTGGCGGACCGACCCGGCCAAAAGCGGCGCGGCGGGCTCGTTCGGCGACATCGGCACCCACGCCTACAACCTGGCCCGCTACATCACCGCCGAGTTGCCTGAATCGGTCAGTTGCCATTTGAAGATCTTCGCCCCGGGCCGCAAGTTGGACGACTACGGGCATGCCGTCATCCGCTTCGAAAACGGCGCGCTGGCCACGGTCACCGCCTCGCAGATCAGCCACGGCCGCGAGAACGACCTGTTTATTGAAGTCGACGGCACCAAGGCGGCACTGGAGTGGCACCAGGAAGAGCCCAACAAGCTGCTGGTGCGCCGCAACGGCCAGCCGCTGGCGGTGTATACCCGCAATCCCAACGCGCCCTACATGACCCAGGGGGCGGCGGCGGCCTGCCGTCTGCCGGGCGGCCACCCGGAGGCCTTCTTCGAGGCCTTCGCCAATATCTATCGCGCCGCCTACGACGCCATGGTGCTTAGGGCCACCGCCCAGAGCTTCGAA
>JBBDNX010000113.1:0-7025 GCA_040877345.1 Pirellulales bacterium | reverse complement strand
GTGATCGACTCGGAGGTCGCCAAAACGGACGACCTGCTCGAAGCGCCGGTGCTGTTCATCAGCGGCAACCTCCAGCCGGACTTCAGCGACGAGGAAGTGCGGCACCTGCGGGAGTACGTCAACCGGGGCGGCTTCATCTTCGCCGAAAGCTGCTGCGGCGGCGAGGAGTTCGACAAGGGCTTTAAGGCCGTCATCGAGCGGATGTTCCCCGAGCCGGAGTACAAGCTGCGGCAGTTGCCGCCCGAGCACCCGGCCTACAGCGCCGAGGAGCGGGTCGATCCCCGGTACACGCGGCTGTTGTTCGGCGTCGACGTGGGCTGCCGGACCAGCGTGATCTACGTGCCCGAGAACCTCTCCTGCTACTGGGAACTGGCCCGCTCCGGCCGCGACCGGCCGCTGCCCAAGGAGGTGCGGGAGCAGGTCGACGCGGCCCTGGCCGTGGGCATCAACATCATGGCCTACGCCACCAACCGCGAGGTGAAGTACAAGCTCGATATCGACCGCGACCTGGCAGCGATGGAGGAGGCCGACCCCTTCGAGCGGGCGCGGCTGTACATCGCCAACGTGCGGCACTCGGGGGGCTGGGAGGCGGCGCCCGGCGCGCTGGCCAACCTGTTGGCGGTGGTGTCGCGGGAGGCGGGCATCCGCGTGGGCACCGACGAGCGGGACGTGGCGCTCAGCGAGCGGCAACTGTTCGGCTACCCGATGGTCTTCATGCACGGCCGCAACAACTTCCAGCTCGACGCCGCCGAGCGGAAGCAACTGCGGACCTACGTCGAGCGGGGCGGCGTGCTGTTCGGCGACGCCATCTGCGGCAGCGAGGAGTTCGCCAAGGCCTTCCGCCGCGAGATGGCGGCCGTGTTTCCGGAGCGGAGCCTGGAGGCGATCCCCGCCTCGCACCCGATGTTCACGAGCCAGTTGGGCGGCTTCGACTTGAAGACGGTCTCCCGCCGCGACCCGCAGCGCCGCGGTCCCGACGGCCCGTTGAAAGCCGCCGTGCGGCAGGTCGAGCCGGAGCTGGAAGGGATCAAGGTAGGCGAGCGCTACGGGGTGATCTTTTCGCGATACGACATCAGTTGCGCCCTGGAGAAACACGAATCGATCGAGTGTCCCGGCTATACCCGCGAAGACGCCGCCCGGCTGGGATTGAACGTCGTGCTCTACTCATTGCACCAGTAAATCCTGAAAGTAGCAGAGACACTGCTTGAAGGATGCCGCTTTGCGGTCCGCCCAAGGCGGACGAAGCATTGTTTACGTCCACTCCGCGTGCCGTCGACGCCCCGCAGGGGCAATCCCAGATCAGCCAGGGCAGAGCGCAGCGGCGTAAGCCGCGTAGCGCCGCCCTGGGAACGTCGCCCATCCAGACAAGGCCGCCCTGAAAGGGCACAACAAGTGGTCGCCGTTGGTTCTGCGGCAGGCCGTTGTGCCGGCAAGACGATTTTAATTAGCGATTGGAGCGGGAACTATTCAATCGGCTCCGTCGTCTATTCCCTTGTCGGGCATCAAGCGTCCCAACTAAGGAGCAGACGATATGAGGCGGCTGGTAGCGATCCTATGTCTTGTGACGGCCGGACACGTCATTCCGGCCACTCCCGCCCAGGCGCGAATCAAGCTGATTACGCTGCCGGTGCGCCAACGGGTGGAAATCCAACTCGATAACCCCCATGCCACGCTGGTCGAAGAAGAGCGGATCGTGCCGCTGGTCAAGGGAATCAACCAGGTCGATTTCTCCTGGGCCAACACGCAAATCGATCCCAATACGATCGTCTTTCGCGTCCTGGGCCGCGGCGACCAACAGCCGGCCGACGGCCAGCCGGACGACGAAAAGGATGAGCCCGCGCCGTTCGAGGTGAACGTGCTGTCGGTGAGTTACCCGCCGAACGAGGCGGCCCTGGTCTGGCAGGTGTCGGCCGGCGATTCGGGGTCGGCCCGCGTGCGGATCAGCTACCTGCTGGGCAACCTGACCAAGAGCTTCAACTACCGGGCCGTGGCCGCCCAGGATGAGAGCACGCTGACGCTGTCGCAGTACATGCGGCTGCAGAACCTGGCCAACGAGTCGTTCGGCTCGACCGGCTTGTGGGCCGGGTTTGGCAAGAATTTTTTGAAGCCGATCGGGATCAACGAGACCAAGGAAATGCTGGCCGCCCGGCACCAGAACGTGCCGATCAAGAAAACCTATACCTGCAATCCGCAGGCGTATGGCTATCTCGACCAGCCGCAGAACAAGCTGCGGGTGCCCATGCACTACGTGCTCAAGAACAACAAGGCCAACCAGTTGGGCGAGGCCCCGCTGGAATACGGCAAGGTCCGTATCTTCCAACAAGACGGGCGCGGCTCGACCGCCTTCATCGGCGAGGACTGGGGCAAGTTCACTCCGCTCGACGACGAGATGCAGCTCTACCTGGGAGTCGCCCAGGACATCGTCGTCAAGCGGACGATCGAGACGAACGAAGTTCACCGCGTGGCGGGCAACCTCAACAATCGCGAGGTGGTGATCAAGTACGAGATCGAGAACTTCAAGGACAAGCCGGTCACGCTCGACGTGGCCGAGAGCCTGCGCCACATCCGCAATGAAGTCCACGGCGACACGGGCCGCGACGTCGAGTGGCAACTGGGAGGCAAGACGACCTTCCAGGGAGGGGCGGACAAGGAAAAGAGCACCTACGACCAGGTCGTGTTTCATGCCGACCTGCCGGCCCGCGACGCCTCGGGCAAGGCCGCCAAAATCGTGCACAAGCTTCATGTCACGATCAAGAACGAATGGTAGGCAGGAGATCGACGATGCGACACGCTTTGATTCTTGCGATCGTGCTTTCGACACCCGTTTGGTCCGCCCTGCCGCTGGCGGCTGAAAATGTCGATCTTTCGACGGTGCCGGCCAGGGACACCGTGCAGTTGACGATCTACAACTCGGAAGACCTGACGCTGGTCCGCGAGACCCGGCAGGTGAGCTTCAAGAAGGGCCAAAACCCCTTGCAGTTCAGTTGGGCCAACACGCTCATCGACCCGACGTCGGTCGAGTTGCGGTTTGCCTCGCACGCCGACGAGCTCGACGTGCTCGACACCACCTTCCCGCACGACAAGCCGCAGATGCTCTATTGGAACGTCCAGAGCGAGCTGGACGGCGAGGCCACGGTCGAGATCACCTACTTCACCAGCGGCATCACCTGGTCGGCCGACTACCTGTGCATCGCCAACCGGGAAGAAACCGAGATGGGCTTCGAGGGCTTCGTGCGGGTCTACAACAACTCGGGCGAGGAGTACGAGAACGCCCAAGTCCGCCTGGTGGTCGGCACGATCAACCTCGTCGAGAAGATCGCCCAGTTGGCCCAGATACCGCCGCAGCAAGTCCAGGCCTTGCCCGAGGACCGGTTACGGCAACTCCGCCGGGACAGCGCCATGCACTTCTTCGGCGATGAATCGCGCGACGGAGTGCCCGCGGATGCCAAGAAGGAAAAAGAGATCATCAAGGAGGGGCTGAGCGAGTACTTCATCTACACGATCGAAGGCACCGAGACGATCGCCAACGGCTGGTCGAAGCGGATGCGGAGCTTCGAGGGGCAGACCGTGCCGTTCACCATCCAGTACCGCTACCGGCCCGCCGAGTACGGCGACCAGCTCGTGCGGATGTATCTGTTGACCAACAACGAGGAGTCGAAGCTAGGAACAACGCCGCTGCCCGACGGGGTGGTCCGCGTGTTCCGCGACAATGGCCGCGACGGCTTGAGCTATCTGACGGCCCAGTCGATCAAGTACGTGCCGATCGGCGACAAGATCGAGCTGAACCTGGGACCGGACCGCGAGGTGATCTTCGAGCTGATCAAGCTGCGGGTCTGGCGCGACAACATCTGGGTCAAGCTGAATGGGCAGGATGTCTTCCGCCGCGTGGACAACGGCAACTTGGAAATCGACGAGCGCAGCAGCGTGGCCGGCTGGGACGACCACGTGCTCTATTCGCAGCGGATCCGCAACTACACGGCGAAGCCGATCGACGTCGAGATCCGGCGCAGCTTCCCCGGCCACGTCATCTTCCGCTCGCGGCTCGAGCCGGTGCTGTTCGACTACCAGACGGTCCAGTACAGCGCCACCGTGCCGGCGGGCCAGACCGCCGACCTGTTGCAGGAAGTGGTCCAGCGGCAGGGCCGCAACGCCAGGCAGAACAACGTCACGCTCGAAGAGGCCCGGGTCGATCAATGAAGACCGCGAAGTTCTGCAAGTCTTGGACGGGCATTCTCGTGGCTGCGCTGGCCCTGGGTGCGGTGCCGCTGGCGGCCGAAAACGTCGATCTGTCGACGGTGCCGGCCAGGGACACGGTGCAGTTGACGATCTACAACTCCGAAGACCTGACGCTGGTCCGCGAGACCCGGCAGGTGAGCTTCAAGAAGGGCCAAAACCCCTTGCAGTTCAGTTGGGCCAACACGCTCATCGACCCGACGTCGGTCGAGTTGCGGTTTGCCTCGCACGCCGACGAGCTCGACGTGCTCGACACCACCTTCCCGCACGACAAGCCGCAGATGCTCTATTGGAACGTCCAGAGCGAGCTGGACGGCGAGGCCACGGTCGAGATCACCTACTTCACCAGCGGCATCACCTGGTCGGCCGACTACCTGTGCATCGCCAACCGGGAAGAAACCGAGATGGGCTTCGAGGGCTTCGTGCGGGTCTACAACAACTCGGGCGAGGAGTACGAGAACGCCCAAGTCCGCCTGGTGGTCGGCACGATCAACCTCGTCGAGAAGATCGCCCAGTTGGCCCAGATACCGCCGCAGCAAGTCCAGGCCTTGCCCGAGGACCGGTTACGGCAACTCCGCCGGGACAGCGCCATGCACTTCTTCGGCGATGAATCGCGCGACGGAGTGCCCGCGGATGCCAAGAAGGAAAAAGAGATCATCAAGGAGGGGCTGAGCGAGTACTTCATCTACACGATCGAAGGCACCGAGACGATCGCCAACGGCTGGTCGAAGCGGATGCGGAGCTTCGAGGGGCAGACCGTGCCGTTCACCATCCAGTACCGCTACCGGCCCGCCGAGTACGGCGACCAGCTCGTGCGGATGTATCTGTTGACCAACAACGAGGAGTCGAAGCTAGGAACAACGCCGCTGCCCGACGGGGTGGTCCGCGTGTTCCGCGACAATGGCCGCGACGGCTTGAGCTATCTGACGGCCCAGTCGATCAAGTACGTGCCGATCGGCGACAAGATCGAGCTGAACCTGGGACCGGACCGCGAGGTGATCTTCGAGCTGATCAAGCTGCGGGTCTGGCGCGACAACATCTGGGTCAAGCTGAATGGGCAGGATGTCTTCCGCCGCGTGGACAACGGCAACTTGGAAATCGACGAGCGCAGCAGCGTGGCCGGCTGGGACGACCACGTGCTCTATTCGCAGCGGATCCGCAACTACACGGCGAAGCCGATCGACGTCGAGATCCGGCGCAGCTTCCCCGGCCACGTCATCTTCCGCTCGCGGCTCGAGCCGGTGCTGTTCGACTACCAGACGGTCCAGTACAGCGCCAGGGTGCCGGCCGGCCAGACGGCGGACCTGATGCAGGAAGTGGTCCAGCGGCAGGGCCGCAACGCCCGGCAGAACAACGTCACCCTGGACGAATCGCGCTGATCGACGGCTCGGTCGTCCACGGGCGGCCACGCGTGCAGTGGCTTCGCTAAGCTTTTTGCCCCGCCCGACCAGCGTGGCGGACCGCAAGAACGTCAAGATGGCGCCCTTCGGCCACTTTCCGCTACGCCCGTCTTCCGCACGTGCCCGTCAGTCCGATTATGGCGGTCGCATCGCCCAGCATCTCGTGAGCGAGCCAGCGAGCGAACCGGGGACGATCTGGACGAATGATAGCAATATGCTATCATTCCACGTAGAGTCAATCTAGGAGGCAACCCATGGCGCAAATCTTGGTTCGCGGATTGGAAGATGAGATCGTCGATCGACTAAAAGACCGCGCGGCCTCGCGTGGCCGATCCCTCGAGAGCGAGGTTCGCTCAATTCTTGAGTCGGCCGCCGGCTTCACCGCGAAGCAAGCCCGCCGGATCGTCGACGACTGGCAACAGCGATTGGCAGGCCGCAAGTTTTCCGATAGTGTCGAACTGCTCCGCGAGGACCGAAGTCGATGACGATGCTTGTGGTCGACGCGAGCGTCGCCGCGAAGTGGTTTTTTCCGGAAGAGCACTCCTCCGAATCGCGGCGTCTGCTTTCCCCGCGACGCACGTTGCTGGCGCCCGACCTGATTTGGAGCGAGTTTGGAAATATCGCCTGGAAACGAGTGCGCCGGGGCGAAATAAAGACGGACGAGGCAGCTCAAATCGTCGCCGATCTGATACGGTTGCCGCTGGACGTTGTCCCGACGCTGGGGCTGCTCGCGCCCGCTCTTGAACTGGCAATCGCCACGGACCGTACCGTTTATGATTGCATCTACTTGGCGATGGCGATCGATCGCAAGTGCCGCCTCGTGACGGCCGACGAGCGGTTCGTCAACGCACTTGCTTCGACGCCGTTTGCCAAGCATATACGGCATGTCGCAAGGCTTCGTTGACCGATGAAAAGTGGCACCACGGACGACTACGGAATCAACGTGGTCGAGAACCTGGTCCACGTCCACGACTTCCACGCCACGATCTTGCATCTCTTGGGTCTGGACCATACGCGGCTCACTTATCGCATGGCGGCCGCGACTTCCGTCTGACCGATGTCCATGGGCGCGTGGTCAAGGAAACCCTCGCTTGACGGCCTCCCAACCCGCCGGATTCCCACGTGCCGGCTCGCGGCCTGGCGGACTGCACCTATTACCGGCGCATGCACTAAGGTACAATTCGCCCGGCGGCCGGACCAGCGGGGCCAAGCCGGCCAACAGGCCCGCCCGTTGCGTTTTGCCACTGGGTCTTTTCAACAGGCTTTTTGAAGGCCGCGATTCCATGCGAACAATTGTTTCACTTCGGCTGGCTTTGCTCATGGCTCTATTGATTGGCGGTGCTGCGGATCGTGTCAGTGCCGACGAGGGGATGTGGCTGTTCAACAACCCGC
>JBBDNX010000112.1:0-7027 GCA_040877345.1 Pirellulales bacterium | reverse complement strand
CCTTCTACCTTCTGCCTTCCCTTACCCCGCCATCAGCCGCCGCTCCACACGGCGGAGCGCCTCCTCAATGCTCAGCCGGCCCCCCTCTCCCAGGGCCGCCGGCTTCGACATCCAGCCGTTCACTTTCTTCTGCGCGGAGATCACCGTGCTGTGACTGCGGCGGCCGAAGTGATGGCCGATTTCACTGAGTGCACACCGCGTGTGTTTGCGGGCCAGGTACATCGCCACCGCGCGCGGGCCGCTCACCTCCTTGGCCTTGCGCGTCGATTGCAAAGCTTGCGGTTCCAACCCGAACTCCTCGCACACGGCGCGCTCGATGTCGGCCAGCCGCAGGTGGCGGTTGCCGCCCCCCAGCAGGTCGGCAAGCGCCTCCTGGGCCATCGCCGGCGAGATCGGCCGCTCCAGCGCCCGGCTGGTGGCTGCCAGGCGGTGCAGGGCGCCGCTCAGCTCCCTGGCGTGCGAGTGCAGATTCGACGCGATCAGCGCTTGCACTTCCTGCGGAACCGCCAGCCCGAGCTGTTCAGCCATCTGCTTCACAATCGCCAGCCGGGTCTCGTACTCCGGCGATTCGATCCCGCAGACCAGGCCCCCTTGCAGCCGCGTGACCAGCTCTGCGCCCAGCGAGCCGAGCTGGGCCGGCGGCCGATCGGCGGCAAACACGAGCTGCCGTCCCTCGCGCTGGAAACAGTCGACCGTGTTGAGCAGCTCGGTGAGCGTGGCCCGCTTCCCAGCGAAAAACTGGATATCGTCCACGGCCAGCAAATCCAACCCCCGGTGCTTGCGCCGGAAACTCGGCAAGCCCGCCCCGTGCAGCGCCTCCAAAAACAACGTGGTGAACTGCTCGGCCGTCATGTAGACCGCCTGCGCTCGCACGTCGCTCTGCCGCACCGCTTCGCACATCCCGCGCAGCAGGTGGGTCTTGCCCACGCCGGTCGGGCCATGAAGAACCACCGGCGACGGGCTGTTGCGCCGGGCGGCCACGGTCAACGCGGCCGCATAGGCGATGCGGCTGGCCGGACCCGGCACGAACGTCTTCAGCTCGGCGGCCGGCCGCAGCGGACCGCCACGCCGTGCCGCGCCGGCTACCGACTTGTCGTCGCTTCGCGGCGCCGCCGAGCGCTGGCCCCCCCCGCACGCCGCCGGGGCTGTCACCGTCGAAGAGGCCTCCAGCGAGGAGTCCACGTGGAACCGCACGTTCAGCGCCTTGCCCAGCATTTCAAGGCACGATGCCTCGATCTGCTGCCGGAAGTTCGTGCGCAGCCAGTCCTGAAAGAACCGGTTGGCCACGTGCACGATCAGAGTCTCGTCCGCGAGCTCCATCCGCGTGTGGCTGCCGAACCAGAGTTGATAGCGCTCCTGCCCCACCTTGTCGGCCAGCGCCAGCGCCAGCGCCGACCCGATCTCCATATCGTTCGTCACTTCCTGTTGTCCCCAGCGCGCGTGTTCTCCATCCGCGAAACGGCACGGCCATAGTGCCGCCTTCGCGCTTCCGCCACGGCGAAATACAGGATGGAGAAGAGGGCCCGACCCGCGACAGCCTGGCCCGCCTGGATTGTGGTTGTCACCCGAAGTGGCCGATTCTAGCGGTGCTAGCACCGCTGTCAAAGAGAATCGACGGCGCGCCCTCCCGCCCCCGAAAACGGCACGGAATTAAATGACGATTTCTCCGGGAAACAGGCCGTGTGGGCCGCGCGGCCGCGTCAAAATTTTTTTTCCGCGCGTCGCGCCCCCAGTGGAAAAACTGTTGCGGCAATCGCCCGCCGCGCCCGGCCCATCGCCGCGCCCGTGCGCAACCGCTTCAGTACCAACGCGCATCGACCGCGCCTGAATCGCTCGGCGCTGAATTCGGCCCGTGCAGGGCTCCGCCTCCGCGCCTCGAGCCGGACTTGCCAGGGGTTCGGGAGTGGGAATCACTCGGGGGTGCCTGGGGCAAAGCGGTAGCGTGCCCCAATTTTTCTCGTCCCGCGCCCCTTTCCCAAGCAGCCCGGACGCCCACCACCCTCACCTCTCCCACCGGATATGGAAGCCGTCGACCTCCAGGCGAATGCGGTAAAGCGCCTTGTCGATCGTCACATACAGCATGTTGCTCTCCTCCCCGATGCCGAAATCGACGTTGCTGGGCATCCCCACCGGCTGCTTGCCGTCCTGGTTCGTCGGGCCGGTCGGGATGAAAGCCACTTCCTTCCCCTTCGGGTCGATCACCTGCACGCCCGGCCGCTTCAGGCTGCGGGCCGTCAGGTAGATGTTCCCCTTCACGTCGACCGTGATGCCGTCGCAGCCGTTCTCCTTGCCGTAATCGACCAGCGTCTGCCGCGGCCCGTTCACCAGCCCGTCGCTGCCCAGCGGAAAGGCATAGATCTTCATCGCGCCCGGCTCAACCGGCGGCCCGCCCTCGACAATCCGGTCGGTGCCGTTGTTGTGGTCGGCCACGTACAGCGTTCTCATGTCGGGCGACAAGGCGATCCCGTTGGGCTTTTCGACTTCATGCGTCACTTCCACCACCGTGCCGTCGGCGTCGATCCGATACACCGCCCGGTGCTCCAGCTCGCGCGGCTCTTCGCCCAGGTAGCGCGGATCGGTGAAGTAAATCCGCCCCTGCAAGTCGATGCACACGTCGTTGGGCGCATTGAAGCGCTTGCCCATGTAGCTGTCGGCCAGCACTTCCCGCTCGCCCGTCTTGACGTCCCAGCGCGACACGCAGCGGCCGCCGTAGTCGGAACCCTCGCAGGCGACCAGCCGCCCCTGGGCGTCGAACATCAGGCCGTTGGCTTGGCCGCTGTCGTCGGTGAAGACGGTCGTCTTCCCGGTCGCCGGATCGAACCTGAGGATCATCCCTTTGTCGGGTCCATTGGGGATATCGGTGAAGTAGATGCTCCCGTCCGGCGCCACGGCGGGGCCCTCGGTCAGCCCGCCCGAGATCTTGGCGGTGCGTTCGAAAAGTTTCTCGAGCTTGGCATCGGGAGAGACGATCCCCTGGCCGCTCGGCTTGTCGGCCCTGACTGCGGTGCAGAGTGAAAAAACGAGACAACCGGCGATTAAGTAGCTGCGCATGGCTTGCTCCTGTGGTTGCGTCCGCGTGGCTGGTCCTTGGATCCCGGCATGAAGTGTAGTTGCCGCCGTGGGCCGGCTCAACAGGCGCGGTTCCGGGCCGGCTCGGCGTCAGAACCTTCCTCGAGCGTGCCAAATTCTCAGGACCTGGCTTTTTCGAGCGCGGCTTCGCGCGGGGCCTGGAACCCGGCCGAGCCCGGCCCTTGTTCGTGATCTCGCAACGAGCTATCCTGGCATCAGACGCCGAGGGGCGCACATGAGGCAGTTTAAGTGGATCGAATGGAACCTAGATAAAATCGACGCCCACGCCCTCTCCGCGGAGGAAGTCGAGGCTGCGTTCGACCAGGTTTTCAGCATCGAGGAACGCAAGGACGGGTGCTACCAGATGTTCGCGCAGACGCCGTCAGGCCGGCGGATCTGGGTGATCTGGCGGCACGACCGTGAGGATGACGCCCTCCCCGATGTCTTCGGCGAGCTAGGTGAAGCGCCGATCTTTGTGATCACTGCGTACTGAGAGAAAACCCATGGCTACCCCAGACATTGACAAACGGAGCCCTGAGCGTCGGGCGCAAGACGAACAGATCGCCGCCGAGCCGCAAATGGCGCCCCCGGAATTGCCAGCCGACGCGTCGTCCGCGCCTGTGGAGACTCACGTCGCTCGATACCGCGGGCGCCCGGTCGCCGTGGCGGGTATCGTGGAGAATGGCCTGGTCCGCCCCCTCGATCCCGCGGTGAAGCTGGCGGAGCACTCGCGTGTCATCATTGTGGCGTCTGAACAGACCTGACGACGCCAATCAACCACGTTCAGCTCCATCCACCAGGCCGCGGGCCGTCCGAAACACCGCGTCCAGCATCGCCTCCGTCAGCCGGCCGGTGAACGTGTGCCGCGCCTGGTCCACCACCGACCGCCACGCCACATAATCTGGTGCCACTGCTTGGAGGCTGCCGGCGTTGCTCCGCCAAAGGCAGACCGAGAAGCAGTGCCGTCCGGCGATGCTTCTTGACCAGCTATTTGATATAATCTCCCTGGTTGTCCATGCCGGCACTCGGCACTCAAAGTGCGCATCAACGATGTTTGGAATCGAGTTCACGCCGGAGGCGGTCGACGACTTGCAGTCGTACCGTAAGCATGACCAACAGCAGATCATCGCGGCAATAGAGATCCAACTCTCGCATCAACCGACCGAGGAAACCCGTAACCGAAAACGTCTGCGGCCTAACCAACTGGCCGAATGGGAGCTCCGAGTCGGCGATTTCCGTGTTTTCTACGACGCTGATGCAGAGGCCGCTGTGGTTAAAATCGAAGCAATCGGCTACAAGCAGGGCAGCAAGCTATTCGTACATGGCGAGGAGTACATGCTATGAAGACCATCACTATCCCCCCACAAGCAACCGAGGTCAACTCGCTGCTGGAGCAAGCCCGCAACGAAGACATTTTGGTGCGTGCGGCCGATGGCACCGAGTTTGTAGTAAGTGCCATCGATGACTTTGAATATGAAGTTGCGCGCAGCCGGCGGAATGCCAAGCTGATGGCGATGCTCGACGAACGAGCCAAGCAGGAGCAGACCATTTCGCTGGATGAAGTGAAGCGGCGGCTCGGAATGAGTGGATGACGCCGAATGAATTCCGTTCTACCTTGCTATCCACCTCCATCCACCAGCCGGCGCGCCGTTCCAAACACCTCGTCCAGCATCGCCTCCGTCAGCCGGCCGGTGAACGTGTTCTGCTGGCTGGGGTGATAACTGCCCAACAGCCAGCGGCCCCCCGCTAGCCGTTCCTGCGCTCCATGCCCGAACCTGGGCGCCCGCCCTGCCAGCCAAGCTCGCCGGCGCGCCTGGTCGACCAAAGACCGCCACGCCACGTGACCCAGAGCCAAGTAGACGCGGGCGCCGACCAGATCGATCGTCGCATCCAGCCAACCGCGGCAGTTGACGATTTCCTCGGACGTGGGCTGGTTGCCAGGCGGCGCGCAGTGCACGACCGCCGTGATCGCGCAATCGGCCAGCGACAGCCCATCCTCCTGGTGCGCGGACCGGGGCTGGTTCGCAAAGCCGGCCTTGTGCAGCGCCCGGTAAAGCCACTCGCCGCTCCGGTCGCCCGTGAACATCCGCCCCGTGCGGTTGGCGCCGTGCGCCGCCGGCGCCAGCCCCACGATCAACAGCCGCGCCTGCGGATCGCCGAAGTTGGGCACCGGGCGGCCCCAGTACTCCCAATCGAGATAACTGCGCTTCCGCTGCTGGGCCACCTGGCGGCAATACTCCCGCAGGCGGGGGCAGCGATTGCACTCCACGATCCGATCGTTAAGCTGGTTCCAACGCCGTAGAACGGAATTCATTCCGTTTCATCCACAGATTCATTCCCCTTTCATCCGCACATTCATCCCGTTTTATCTTCAGCCCCCTCTTCCAAGCGGATCGTGCATGAAAATCACCGAAGTCGTCTGTCAGATCCTGCGGATCAAGTCGATCGTCGCCAAGACAGCCAGCAGCCAGGATGCCGTGCTGGTCCGGATCCGCACCGACACCGGCCTGGAGGGCATCGGCGAGGCCGACTCCTCCCCCGAGGTGGTCAAGGCCATCATCGACGCCCCTTTCAGTCATAACATCGCTTCCGGCCTCCGCCACATCCTGCTGGGCCAGGACCCGCTGGAAACCGGCCGGCTCTGGCACGAGATGTTCCGCCGCACAATGTACTATGGCCGCTCCAGCGTGACGATTACCGCCATGGCCGCCGTCGACATGGCCTTGTGGGACCTGAAGGGCAAGCACTTCGGCCAGCCGATCCACCGGCTGCTGGGCGGCCGGCAGCACGAGCGGATCCTCGCCTACGCCTCGATCCTCTTCGGCCGCGACGGCCGCGAGACCCGCGACATCGCCCGCCGCTGGGTCGAAGCCGGCTACCGCGCCGTCAAGTTCGGCTGGGAGCCGATGGGCCAGTCCGAGGCGGTCGATATCGACCTGGTCCGCGGCGCCCGCGAAGGCCTGGGCGACGCGATGCTCCTGATCGACGCCGGCTGCGTCTGGGACGCCCGCACGGCCCTGGCCCGCGCCCACGCCTTCGCCCAGTTCAAGCCCGGCTGGCTCGAAGAGCCCTTGCGGCCCGACGACGTCGAAGGCTA
Organism: Pirellulales bacterium; assembly: GCA_040877345.1. GTDB lineage: Bacteria > Planctomycetota > Planctomycetia > Pirellulales > JAICIG01 > JBBDNX01. Next base: position 861 of record JBBDNX010000112.1, on the reverse strand, counting down.
CGCCTGGCTCCGCGACCGCTCGCCGCTGCCCATCGCCGCCGGCGAAGAGGAGTGCGGCCGCCAGGCCTTCCGCCCCTTGCTCGACCGCCGCGCCCTGGACGTCTACCAGGTCGATCTGTCGCGCAACGGCTTCACCGACGCGGCCTACATCCGCGACCGGGTCGAGGAGATCGGCGCTCGGCTCTGCAATCACTGCTACACCAGTCCGATCACCGTGGCCGCCAGCCTGCACTGGCTCAGCACCTGCCGCGACGCCTTTGTCTTCGAGGACTGCGTGGAGGATTCTCCTTTGCGTCACGAGCTGACGCACGAAAAAGTCCAGGCCAAGGACGGCTGGATCCAGGTGCCCGACGGCCCCGGCCTCGGCGTCACCCTCGACGAGGATTTTGTCGCCGGCCACCTGGTTGCCGAATCGCGGGCATAGCACCTGCTCTACCAGGAGTCCTTGGAGGCGGCCGTCGAAGAAGCGCGGCGCGCCACGCCGGCCGGCTGGTTCACCACGGTCTGGGTCGACGGCCAGGGCAAGATGGCCAACATCGAGTCGACGCCCACCGAGTTGGCCATCGAGATGGGCCGCGGCCGCATGGCCCGCCACACCTACGGCAGCAGGCAGATCACGCGCACCCCCAGCGGCCAGCCGGTCCAGCATACCCCGAAGTGCCGGCGGATGCAGGAGCTGCTCGAAAGCGGCCAGGGCAAGCTCGACCGGCCCACGCTCCAGGGTTTCTTCGCCGATGAACAGATCTCGGTTGCCTACAACGAGCGCAACTTCACGATCGACTCGATGCTGTTCAACACAACCCAGCGCGAAGCCCACCTCACTCGCGGCACCGGCGGCCGCTGGAAGACGTTCCGCTTCGA
>JBBDNX010000111.1:0-7035 GCA_040877345.1 Pirellulales bacterium | reverse complement strand
TCGACCTCGGCGCCGTCCACAACCGTCGCGCCGGCGCCGGCGCCGAAAACCGTAAGCGAATCGAGGATGTCGAGATCCCCGGTCTCGGCTTCCCTGCTCAGCACCTCCTCACCGGCCTGAAACAGGGAAAAAGTACCCGGCGGGAGGAAGATCGTGTCGCTGCCCGGAAGCGCGTTCGCTTCCAGCACGGCACCGCGGAGGGTAACTTTGCCCGCTGGCGGATTAGCCAGGTCGGCCGGCTCATTGACCAGGAGTGTCGCCAGCATGCGGCGATCTTCAAGTGTCTCTATCGACAGACGTCTTGGCCTTGGCAACCGCCGGCCTCTGCTGCCGCCCCTGCCGGCGAAAGATCGGAGGGAAAAGAGCGGTCCGTCCATTTGTTCTTCCTCGCGTCTTTGAAGAACAGCGAACGCCCCCCTCCCGTCCGTTCCTGATCCGTCCGCCTTTTTCCTTTCGACAAATTTAACCTCGGCGCGCCGGCATTGCAATCAAAACGCCGACGTTGCCGCGGAGGCTCAAATGGAACGAGAACCGCTCCCGCCGGTTTTTTCGGCCACGCGGAGCTTGGCGCTGCGGGAGCGGGAGTTGTCGGCGATTTCTGGCTCGCTGGGGCGAATGGGCTTGCGGGTGAGGACGTGGTACCGGGGGTCGTCGCGGAAGGCCTGCTTCACCAGGCGGTCTTCCAAAGAATGAAAGCTGATGATGGCCAGGCGGCCACCGGGGCGCAGACAGTCGGGCAAACGCGCAAGAGCCTGCTCGAGCGAGGCCAGTTCGTCGTTCACCGCGATACGCAGGGCCTGAAACGTGCGGGTGGCAGGATCGATCCGCTGGCGGCCACGCGGCTTGGGCACCGCCGAGCGGACCAGCCGGGCCAACTCGGCCGAGGTGCGAATCGGCTGCCGGCGGCGCTCCTCCACAACCCGGCGGGCGATGCGGCGGCTGTAGCGCTCTTCGCCGTAGCGATAGATCAGGTTGGCCAACGCCTCGGCATCCAGCCGTTCGAGCAGTTGCCAGGCGGGCTCCCCCTCCGTGGGATCAAACCGCATGTCGAGCGGGCCATCCAAGTCGAAACTGAATCCCCGCTCGCGATCGGCAAGCTGGTCGCTGGAAAGACCCAGGTCCAGCACCACTCCATCCACCAACGGTATCTCCAGCTCGGCCAGAACCTCGGGCAGCTCTGAAGAATTCGACCAGACCAGCTTTACCGGCAAGCCGGCCAGCTCCTTTTCCGCCGACTTCAGGGCCGCCGGGTCGCGATCCAGCGCGATCACTTGCCCCCCCGGCCCGAGGCGTTCGGCCAGGGCGCGGGTGTGCCCGCCGGCGCCCAGGGTGCCGTCGACCAGCACCATCGAGCCTTGCGGCTGGAGCCAGTGGACCACTTCGTCCGGCAGGACACTGCGATGCTGCGGCACGGGACCTTCAACTTGCTTCGAAACAGCATCCACCTCGGGCACGTCCATGTGCCCATGTGGGGTGGGTGCTTGCGGTGGACTCGCCAGGGACGACGAAAGTCTCCGCAATCGCGGCCGGGTGGCATCCTACCGCCCGTACCCGTCAAGACGCCGACCGCGAAGTGGGGCGGGCATGCCCAAGCCGGTTGGTGGCCGCTAACCGGCAAGGGTGTCCTGACGCATGGCGAAAAATCGGACGGACGACGAAAAAGGCTAATTGGCTCCTGGATGATAGGTGCAGCTTACCCGGAACTCTCGAAAGCGCGTTCCGCGATCTCATCGTATCGGGACGATTTGCCAGCCAGGTATTCCTCCCACCGAGCGCGGTCCCAAAGCTCCAGATGGTCCTGAACACCCAGCAAGACAACCTCCTTGGTCAGGCCCGCGAACGAAGCCAGCGCGGGGGGAAGCCGGATCCGGCCCTGCGCGTCCAGTTCCAGGCGTTCGGCCCGGGCATAAAACAACCGATTGAAGGCCCTCACATCCTGTTGTGCCGGAGAGGCGGCAGCCATGCGGCCAGCCAGGTTGGCCAGGGCCGCCTCATTATAGATTGCCAACGATCCGTCGGTGCCGGGCGTGACATAGAGCCCCTGGTCCGGCCCGACGGCCAGTGCGTCTCGGAGCCGCTTGGGGATGGCGATTCGCAGCTTGTCGTCGACCGAGCGGGTGAACGTGCCGGTCAGCACCATCAAGATTCACCGGGACCGGGGCCGTTGGGCTGCTGGTCACCACTTATCCCCATTTCTCCCCGAAACGCCCCAAAGATACTCGCTTCAAACCTTGCGTCAAGCTTTCTTTTTTGGGCAGCCTCGTCTCCGTCCGACGGTGTGACGCGAGCGCTTGGCGCACTCATCACTTCGGGCGAACCGAGCGGCCGTAAGTCGGGGAAAAATTTTATGAATCGCCAGCGCGCCGGTCGCGATTTCGCAGCCGTTGGTACAGTTCGCTATAGGCCTCGACCATCTTTTCGAGGCTGAAATGCCGGCCGGCGCGGAGCTGGTTTTCACGCCCCAAGCGCTCGCGAAGCGGCGGATTCGAGAGAATCTCCATGATCCGGCTGGCCAGCACTTCGGGCCGGCCGGCCGGCACAACCTGCTCATCGGCGGCCGGCCCCAGCAGCTCCCGGACGCCCTCCACGTCGGTTGCCACTACTGCCAGGCGGCTGGCCATCGCCTCCAAGACCGCGTTGGGCAGACCCTCCCAGTTCGACGAGAGCACCAACAGGTCGCTGGCCGCCAGGATTTCCGGCACCTGTGAGCTCCAGCCGGCAAAATGAATGCGGTTGTCCAGGCCCGATCGGCTGGCAACCCGCTCGAGCTCGGCCCGCTGCGGCCCGGCGCCGACGACCAGTAAATCGTGGCCCGCAACCTGGTCTAACCAGCGCCTGGCATGGGCGATCAACTGGTCGAGGCCCTTTTGTGGATCGAGCCGGCCGACGAAGGTGACCGCCCGCCGGCCGGATGGCAGGCCCAGCGTGGTCAGGTCAAGCGGCTTGGCGGCTTCAAACCGTTGGATGTCGACTCCGTTGGGAATCACCACCAGCCGCTCGGCAGGCAGACCCCCTGGGCCCCGAGAGAATTCGGCCACCGACTGGCTGACGCAGACGTGCGCGTCGACCAGCGGCGACGTCAGGCGATCGGCCCACAGCCGCCAACCGCGGCGGCGCTCCGCGACTCGAATACCGGAGATCACGCGTGGCACCTTGCCCCACCGGGCGGCGAGGCGGCCCACCAGGTTGGCGTGAAACAGGAACGTCTGGATCAGCTCGCAGCGCTGCTCGGCCAGGGCCCTGCCCAGTCGCCTGGTGAGCCAGCCGATATCCCAGGGCCGCCGGGCCCCGAGGAAGTTCACCGCGACTTCTGCCTCGTGGAGCCGCGCGACCAGCAAATGCCGCGGCTCGGCCGGCGGTCCGGCCAGCGAGTAGACCACCGGCTGAAAGCGGTCGCGATCCAGCCGGGTGGCCAGCTCGACGAGGCATTGCTCGGCACCGCCCGTTTCCAGCTCGGTAATGCAGAAGGCAAGGCGCAAGGGACCAGCGGTGGCGGACACGGGGCGTTCAACGGGAGCGGGCAGTGGATGACTCGACGCCGGACAGGCGCGCCTTATACTCGCAGTATTTGGATATTGGGAACAGGGCTACTCCATTCAGCATGTCAGAACTGTCGCGATATGACTACACGCTGCCGCGGGAATTGATTGCCCAGCAGCCTTTGCCCCACAGGGCCGACGCGCGGCTGCTGATCGTCGAGCGCGCCGCTGGCAGCCTTCGCCACGAACACATCCGGGACTTGCCCGAAATTCTCAGGGCCGGCGACTGCCTGGTGCTCAACGACACCCGGGTCGTGCCTGCCAGGCTGAGCGGGCACCGCTCGTTGACCGGAGGCCGCTGGGAAGGGCTGTTTCTCTCGGCCGACGCATCGGGCCAATGGCAGCTCTTGAGCAAGGCCCGGGGCAGAATCTCGCCGGGCGAGCGGCTGACGCTGGTCAACCGGGTCGGCGCCGACGACGTGCAGCTCAGGCTGATCGAGAAGCGCCCCGGCGGCCTGTGGATTGCGGTCCCCGAGTCGAAGGAAGGCACGTTCGATTTGCTCGATCGGGTCGGCCGCATACCGCTGCCGCATTACATCCGGGGCGGCGAGATGGTCGAAGACGACCGCCAGCGCTATCAAACGGTCTACGCCAGGCATCCGGGGTCCGTGGCGGCCCCCACGGCGGGGCTTCACTTCACCGAGGAGCTGCTGTCCCGGCTGGTCGAGGTGGGGGTAGCGCCCGTGCGGCTGACGCTGCACGTGGGGCTCGACACGTTTCGTCCTATCGGCGTCGAGTCGTTGGCCGAGCACAAGATGCACAGCGAGCGCGGGCACCTGGATGAAGCGGCCGCCGCGCGGCTGCGGCGGTGCAAGGTCCAAGGCGGGCGCGTGGTGGCGGTGGGCACGACCGCGGTTCGGGTGCTGGAGACGGCGGCCGCCACGGGCCAACTGCAGGCCTGGTCGGGCAAGACCGACTTGTTCATTCGCCCCGGGTTTGAGTTTCGGGCCGTCGATGCGCTGCTGACCAACTTTCACCTGCCGCGCACGTCGCTGTTGGTACTGGTGCGGGCATTCGGCGGCGACGAGCTGGTCATGCGGGCCTACGAAGAAGCGATCCGCGAGCGCTACCGCTTCTATAGCTACGGCGACGCGATGCTGATTCTTTGATCGCCGGTGCCACTGCTCCCGTGCCACTGCTTGGAGGGGCCGCCGCGGTCCGCCAAGGGCGGACGAGAAGCAGTGCTCGTCCTGGAAGCAGTGGCACTCGGCCGTCTGTCCCTTATACTGGGCTAGCCCAGCCCGCAGCGCGGAACGCCCGGGTGGCAAGTGATACCAACGAAGCGGAAAGGATTCGCCCATGAGCCAGGTCGACTCGGAACACGTGCTGGTGGTGCCCACGGCGGTATTTCAGCGGCTCGGTTATTTTCAAGGATTCAACAGCCGCGTGGCCGATTACCTGGACGAGCTGCTCAAACCGGCCCACGTCAGCTACCGCCCGCGGCGGCAAATGGAGGCCGATCCGAGCTTCAAACAGCTCATACCCTACTGCATCTTCCAGCACCGCGACGCCGCGGAGCGCCTGCACGTGCTGCACTACGTCCGCGGCAGCGGACAGGGCGAAGGCCGGCTGCACCGCAAACGCAGCGTTGGGATCGGTGGGCACATCTCGGCCCACGACGCCCTGCCCGGCGCCAGCTCGTATGAACAGGGGATGCACCGCGAGTTGGAGGAGGAGGTATCAATCGACACTCCCTATGTCCAGCGCTGCGTCGGCTTGATCAACGACGACCAGACCGAGGTGGGCCGCGTCCACCTGGGGGTCGTGCACCTGTTCGAGGTCGAAAGGACCGAAGTGCGCCCTCGCGAATGCGATCTCTTGGAGTGCGGTTTTTGCCCGGTCGACGAGCTGCTGGCGGACCTGGCGGGATTCGAAAGCTGGTCGGCGATTTGCCTGGAAGCCCTGTTCGGGCAATCGAGCCAGATCGCGGCAGCGGACGTCGGGAAGCGCGCGGCACCGCAAACATCGTAGAGCCGCCCTCTCATGCCCACCCCCGCGCCCCAGGCCGGCTCGCCGGAGACCTACCTGCCTCTCTTCGGCCTGTCGTGCTTTCGTCCGGGCCAGCGCGAAGTGATCGAGGCGGTCCTGGCGGGCGAGGACTGTTTGTGCGTCATGCCCACCGGCGGCGGCAAGAGCCTCTGCTACCAACTGCCGGCGGTGGCCAGGCCGGGCCTGACGCTGGTCGTTTCGCCGCTGATCGCCTTGATGAAGGACCAGGTGGACCAGCTCTCGGCGCTGGGCTTGAAAGCCACGTTCGTCAACAGCGCCTTGGCCCAAGCGGAACAATACGCGCGGCTGGAGGCGATGGCCGCCGGGCATTTCAACCTGGTGTACATCGCGCCGGAGCGGTTCCGCAGCAGCCGGCTGGTCGAAGCGGTCCGCTCGGCGCGGCTCCGCCTGCTGGCCGTGGACGAAGCCCACTGCATCAGCCAGTGGGGGCACGACTTCCGCCCCGATTACGCGCGGCTGGGCCGGTTTCGCGCCATGCTGGGGCACCCACCCACGATTGCGCTGACGGCCACCGCCACCGACGCCGTCAGGCGGGATATCGTACAGCAACTCAACCTGCGCAATCCCCGCACGCTGGTCACCGGCTTTACCCGTCCCAACTTGCGTTACGAGGTCCAATCGCCGCATAGCAGCCGGCGCAAGGACCAGGCGCTGGAGCGATTCCTCGGCGAGCATCCGGGGTCGGGCATCGTCTATGCCTCCTCGCGCAAACGATGCGAGGAACTGGCCCAGTCGATCGCCCAAGCCACCGGCCGCTCCACCGCCGTCTATCACGCCGGCATGAGCAGCGAAGATCGCCGGGCCGCCCAGGACCGGTTCATGCAGGGGAAAAGCGAAATCGTGGCGGCCACCACGGCCTTCGGCATGGGCATCGACAAGGCCGACGTGCGGTTCGTGGTGCACTACAACCTGCCGGGCAGCCTGGAGGCCTATTACCAGGAAGCGGGCCGGGCCGGGCGCGACGGCCTTCCGGCGGATTGCCTTTTGCTGTACAGCGTGGGCGACCGGCGGATCCAGGAGTTCTTCATCGAAAGCGCGTACCCGGCGCGCGAGATCGTCGAGCGGGTGTACGAGTTCCTGCGGCACCAGCAGGACGACCCCGTCGAGCTGACGCAGCAGGAGCTCAAGGCGACCCTCAGCCTGCCGATCAGCGCCGAGGGGGTGGGCACGTGCGAGCAGTTGCTGGAGCAGGCCGGCGTGCTGGAGCGGCTCGAACCGCGCGAGAACATGGCCTTGGTTCGGTTGGACAGCGACCTGCCGGCGCTGGTCGATCTGCTGCCACGGCAGGCCCGCACGCAACGGCGCGTGCTGGCGGCGATCGAGCGCATGGTGGGCCCGCGGCGGTTTGAGCTGGTTTACTTCAGGCCGCGCGAGCTGCAGGCGGCCACCGAGCTGGACGCCACCGCCTTGAATCGCACGTTGCGGGAGCTGATGGAGTTGGACGCGTTCGATTACGTGCCGCCGTTTCGCGGCCGGGCCATTCACC
>JBBDNX010000110.1:0-7037 GCA_040877345.1 Pirellulales bacterium | reverse complement strand
CAATCAGTGTCCGCCGGCGCTGCTGGGCTGCGGCAGCATCGAACCGTGCCCGGACCTCAGCGCCGTTGTGCATCTTCCCCAGCCTCGCCGGACTATGTCGTCGATTGATCCGGCGTCCGCGCGGGGCGGGGCCGACCGAGCGGCACTGTCTTCGGCACTTGCCGCGACCAACTTGAGATTGATTGGCGCCTGGAGCCAGCTATACTCCGCCGCCTGCTGGGGGCGAAGATCGGAAACACAACCCACTGGCGCGAGGCCACTCGAGAACCTCATGCGAGAACAGGCGCGCCGGCCCAGGATCGGCATCGATATGCTGGCAAACCAGTCGGCCGGCCGCGACCGGGGAACCGGCCGCTATGCCCGGGGTCTGGTGCGCGAGCTAATCGAGCGGCACCCGGAGCATGAATACTTCCTGTATTTCTATCGGGGCCTTGCAGGGGACGACGACTTCCGTCCCGCCGGGGCGCGGATACGGCACCTCGACACCGAAGGGCCCGGCCGGGCCATCTGGCCGGTCGCCGACCGCCTGGCCCGCACCAATCCCGACCGGCTCGACCTGCTGCTGTTGAGCTGCGCCTACGAACACTTCGAGGGCTACCTCCCTCCACCGCGGCGGCGGCGCGGCCCCCGCATGGCCGCCTTGCTGTATGACCTGATTCCCACCCTGTTTCCCGATCATTATCTCAACCACCCAGGGGTGCGCAAAGCCTATCAGCAGGCCCTGGCCGCAACGCGCCGATACGATCTGCTGCTGACCATCTCGGAAGCAAGCCGGCTCGATTGCCTCAGAATCATGGGCATGCCCCAGGCGCGGGTCGTCAACATCAGCGCAGCCAGCGACGTGGCGGTTTTTGGACCCGCGGACGGCCCACAGACGGGGGACGGCGACGGCTCGGTACTGCTGGGCGGGCTCCGTGTCCAAGAGCCCTTCGTCTTCAGCCTGGGGGCCATGGATTACCGCAAAAACCTGCTCGGCGTGCTGGAGGCATTTCGCGCCCTGCCCGAGCGCCTCCGCGAGCGCCACCAGCTCGTCGTAGCCGGCGCCAGGTCCAGCGACGACGCCCGGCTGCTCGCTCAACAGGCCGAGCGGCTCGGGGTCCACGGCAACCTGCGGCTGATCCCTTTCCCCAGCGACGACGATCTGCGATCGCTCTACCGCCACGCCGCGGCCTTCGTGTTTCCATCTCGCTACGAAGGCTTCGGCCTGCCCTTGCTGGAAGCGATGCAATGCGGCGCGGCCATTGTGGCCGGCAACAACTCGTCACAGCCGGAAGTGCTGGGCTCTGCCGCACTCCTGGCCGACGTTGACAACCCGGCCGACCTGGCCGGCCAGCTCCAATGGCTCTTGGACGATGCCCCGCTCGCGCATCGGTTGCGCGAGCAAGCGATCCGCCAGGCCCGCAACTTCAGTTGGCGCCAGACCGCGGATCGGTGTCACGAAGCATTGATCGCGGCCCTGAACCGCCCAAGTAAAAGCCGTTGGCCTGGCATGCTGGGCCGATTCGTCTGCCACGTTTCCCCTTGGAAGCCTGCCCGGACCAGGCCGGCCGGGCAGGTTCAAGCGGCCAGTGCGGTCAACTGAGATTGCCGCGCCCCTGCATTTCGCTATACTTCGCCGCCCAAAGCCCATGGGTTTTGGCCGTGCAAGCATAGAGGCGCAGCGTCGGATGCTGTTCTGCTCGCAACAGTACCTTCTGTTCTTCCTGCTGGTGTTCGGCATCTATTGGGCGTTGCCCTGGCGGCGGGGCCGGGTCTACCTGTTGCTGGCCGCCAGCTTCTACTTTTACGCAAGCTGGAACCACTGGCTGGCGGCGATCATCGCCATCTCGACCACGGTCGACTATTGGGTGGCTCGCGGCATGCAATCAGCCGGCGATCCGCGCCGCCGAAAGCTGCTGTTGAGCGTGACCGTCGTCGGCAACCTGGCGCTGTTGTGCTACTTCAAGTACGCCAACTTCTTCCTGGAATCGTTGGAGCAGGCGCTGCGGGCGGCGGGCAGCACCGCCTCGCTCCCGCTGCTCTCCGTGATCCTCCCCATCGGCATCTCCTTCTATACGTTCGAAGCGATCAACTACGCGGTCGACGTGTACAGGCGGCACGTGCCGGCCGAACGGAGCCTGGCCAACTTCATGCTGTTCATCACCTTCTTTCCGCACCTGGTGGCCGGGCCGATCGTCAGGGCCCGCGACTTCCTGCCCCAAATCCAGCGGGCCAAGCATTGGGACTGGGCACGAATGCAGCTCGGCGTCTCCTTCTTTCTCATGGGTTTGTTCAAAAAGCTGGCCATCGCCGACCGCATGGCCCTCTTCGCCGACCCCGTCTTTGCCAATCCCGAACAGTACCGTACCAGTGCGGTCTGGCTGGCCGTCCTCGCCTATGCTTTGCAAATCTACTGCGATTTTTCCGGCTATACCGACATGGCCTTGGGCTCGGCCCACATGCTCGGATACAAGCTGGCCAAGAACTTCAACATGCCCTACCTGGCCGCCAACATCTCCGACTTCTGGCGGCGCTGGCACATCTCGCTCTCGAGCTGGCTCCGCGACTACCTGTTCATTCCCCTGGGAGGCAGCCGCGGCACCGCCTGGCAGACGAACCGCAACCTGCTGATCACCATGACCCTGGGCGGCCTGTGGCATGGGGCCAGTTGGACCTTTGTGGCATGGGGCATTTTGCACGGCCTCCTCTTGATCGGCCATCGGGGATTCAAGGCCTTTTGCCGCGCCCGCCCGCGGCTCGATGCGCTCTTGGCCAACCCGCTGACCACGGTCCCCCGCGTCGCGCTCACGTTTGTCACCGTGTCGTTGGCCTGGGTCTTCTTCCGCGCGACGACCTTCGCGGGCGCGGCGGCCATGTTCCAGCAGATGTTCGTGCCGCATCGCGGGCTCGGACTCCCCTTGCACAAGTCGAGCCTGCTCGTGCTGGCTTGCCTCATGCTGGTCTGCCACGTCCTCGTCGACCGCGGGGTCTGGAAAAAGCTCGCGCCCCGGCTGCCGGCCCCCGCGATGGGATTTGGTTACGCGCTGGTGTTGATTCTCTCGATGGTCCTGGCCCCGGACGCCGGTAAGGCCTTTATTTACTTTCAGTTCTAGAATTGCACCTGGACGTAAGCCGTGGCCAAGATACCTGGAACCAGATCGTCGTTCGCGCAACGTGGACGCCAGGCCCTGGCTTGGGGCCTGGTTTGGGTGCTGGCTTTGCACCTTGGGCTGTCGATCTCGTTGGAAACGTGGTTGCCGGTGGCGCGCGACCCCGAATACGGCCGCAAATTGGCCCTGCTGCGCCGGCGGATTGCCGAAGATCCCCAACGGCCCCTGGTGCTGCTGCTGGGCAGTTCGCGGTCCGGGCTGGGAGTTCGCCCGGCGGCTTTCGAGGCACGGCGCGGGCCCTTGGGAGGGACCCCCCTTGTTTTCAATTTCGCCATGACCGGTGCGGGACCCGTGCATGAGTTGATGTTCCTGCGGCGGCTGCTGGACCAGGGCATTCATCCTCGAATGGTGCTGATCGAGGTGCATCCACTGTTCTTGCACCAGGAGAGCGGCTACGCCGAAGAGAATTGGTTGAACATCAACCGCCTCCAGCGGTGCGATCTGGAGCTGCTGGCGCGCTACCACTCGAATTACCCCGCCGTACGTCACCACTGGCGATGGTCGCGGCTGGCCCCCTGGTGGGCCCACCGTTTCACGCTCTTGGCCCTCTTCGAGCCTCGCTGGGTCCAGCAGGAGTCGCGGCCCGACACATGGACGAGGCTGGATCAGGATGGCTGGCTGCCGTTCCATCGAGAGCAAGTCACCCTCGACGAATACGGCCGGGCCCGCGAGCTGGCCAAAAAAGAGTACGCAAGGGCCCTCCAATCGTTCCACGTCACCAGCGTACCCGACCGCGCCATTCGCGAGCTCTTGGATCTGTGCCGCAGGCACGAAATTGCCACGGGCCTCTTCGTGATGCCCGAAGGATCCGACTTCCGGAGCTGGTATCCCGACAGTGCTCGCGAGAAGGTTGACGCCTACTTGGCGGCGCTATGCCGGCAGTACCAGTGCCCGTTGGTCGATGCCACCTTTTGGATCGAGGACGGCCTGTTTTCCGACGGACACCACCTGCTGCCGGCCGGCGCTAACCACTTTTCGCAGCGATTCGGACGCGAAGTGCTCCAGCCCATGCTCGCCCGCGCCGGCCTGCCAACCTCGCCCGCCGCGGACGTCGCCAGTAAGCGCCGGACGAAGACGTCGCGATAGCCCCGATCAACTCAGCAGCAGCCGCACGTCGTCGGCCGTCAGGCTGGCCAGCAGGTTGCTGTCGGCCGAGATGGCCTCGGCCAATCGGCGCTTGTCCCCCTGAACCAGATCAACCCTTGGCCGCATACAGCTCCGCAAACTCCAGGACCCACAGGTCGACCATCTCGGTAAAGCTCTGCGGATCGGCCTCGCCCAGCCGCTGAAAGTGCGTCCGGTTGTAGATCTCCTTGTTGCGGATCGTCCCCTTGGCCGACAATTCGAGCACGTGATACGTCGAGTAGGGGCGGACGGTCATCTCCAGACGGCTGAAAAAATTCCGCCGCCCGCCGTCCGGTCGGCCCACGTCGTCCCGGCTGATCGCCGCCCCCCAGCCGCGATCGCCCACCACCGTCTCGTACCGAAAACCAGGAAAGTGATCCGGCAATTTCTTGAGGCAGCGCTCGATGTGTTCCGACAGCTCCAGCCGGTACTGCGTGTGCAGCCGCTTCAGCTCCTCCTCGCTGATCGCCTGTTGCGCCGCCGCGCGCGCCTGGGCGTCGCCCGCGCGCTGGCCCCGTTCGATCGCTTTTTCGAGACGCTTTTCAAATTCCATCAAGGCATGCCCGGTTGATGCGGCCCAAGTTGCGCGCTCGGTCGCCTTTCAAGACGCGGCGGTCTCCTGGTCGCCCTCGCCTTGCTCCTCCTGCTTGAGGTCCAAAAATTGCTTCAGGTCGCCGAAGGTCCGCAACGGCGCCTTGCCTTCTTTCATGTCCTTCGTCAACGGCACCACCGGCCGGGGCCGGGCCGGCCGAGGCTTGGACGGCGGCCCAGGACTCTTGAACTTCGGCTTCTCGCCCGCGGGACGCCCGGCCGCCGCCGCCGGACGCGCTGCGCGCGGCGGTCGACCGCCCCCGCGGGCCGGCTGCCCCGCGGCGCCCTGGGCCGGCGGGACCGCCCCCCGGCGCGACTCGGCCTGGCGCCGCGTGCCCGGCTTGATCATCGTCAACGAAACCCGCCGCCGGTCCTTGTCCACTTCCAGCACCCACACGTGCACGATGTCGCCCACCGACACCACCTCGTGCGGATCTTGCACGAACTTGTTGGCCAACTGGCTGATGTGCACCAGACCGCTGTCTTTCAGACCCACGTCAATGAACGCCCCGAAATCGACCACGTTCAGCACCGTTCCCGATAGCTCCATCCCGGCAGTCAGGTCGTCCAGCTTCAAAACGCCCCGCTTGAAAATCGGCAACGGCAGCGACTCGCGCGGGTCGCGGCCCGGACGCGCCAACTGCGCCACAATGTCGGCCAACGTCAGAGCACCCACGTTGATCTCGCCGGTCAGCTTTTCCAGCTCGACCTGCGCCGCCCGCTCGGCCACTTCGGCCGCCCGCTGCGCGTCGGCCAGGTCGTCAGGCGTGGCGTTCAGCCGGGCCAGCGCCTGGTGCGCCGCCTGGTAGCTCTCCGGATGAATCCACGTGGCGTCCAGCGGGTTGGAGCCTCCCACGATCTTCAAGAAGCCGGCCGCCTGCACGAAGGTCGCCTCTCCGAAGCCTTGAATGCTCTTCAGCTCCTCGCGGCTCTTGAAGGGGCCCCGCGCCGTACGGTAATCGAACACCCGCTGCGCCGTAAGCTGGTTCAAACCCGAAACGTACCGCAACAGCGCGGGGCTGGCGCTGTTCAGGTCCACCCCCACGTAATTCACGCAACTGGCTACCACGGCGTCCAGCGACTCCCGCAGATGCTTGGCCTTGACGTCGTGCTGATACATTCCCACGCCGATGTTCGCCGGATCGATCTTCACCAGTTCACTCAGCGGGTCCTGCAGCCGGCGGCCGATCGAAATCGCCCCCCGCAGCGTCGCGTCGTACTCCGGGAACTCCTCGCGCCCCAGGCGGCTCGTCGAGTACACGCTGGCGCCCGCCTCGTTCACGATCACGTACGCCACCTTCTGCTCGGCCAGCTCCCCGGCGATCAGGTCGCTGATCCATTGTTCGGTTTCGCGGCAGGCCGTACCGTTGCCGATCGCCACCACGCTCAACTGGTGCCGCCGAACCAGGTCCGCCACTTTCTGGTTGGCTTCCGCCCGCCGCTCGGGCTTGCCGATCAGGTGCGCCACCCCGTGATCGAGCGGTTTGCCGAACTCGTCGAGCGCCACCAGCTTGCAGCCGCTCTTGAACCCCGGGTCGATCGCCAGCACGCGGCGGTCCCGAATCGGCGGCTGCAGCAGCAGGTTCCGCAGGTTGCGGGCAAACACTCCCACGGCGTGCGCCTCGGCCCGGTCGGTCAACTCGCGGCGCACCTCCCGCTCCAGGCTGGGCAGCACCAGGCGGGCCAGCGCGTCGCGCCCGCAACCGCTCAAAAACCCCGCGTGCGGATGGCCGCCCGGCACCAGTAATTCATCCACCGCCTGGTACATCGCTTCCAGGTCGGTTTCCACCTTCACCCGCAACGCGCCCGCCTTTTCGCCGCGATTGATGGCCAGCACGCGGTGGGGAGGTATCTTGGACAGCGATTCGTTGTAGTTGAAGTAATCGCGGAACGCTTTGTGGTCGGACGTGTCGCGCTTGCCGCCACGCTGCCTCTTCGCCCCTCGGCTGCCCGGCCGGGCAGGCCGCTTCTCCCGCGGTCTTTCGGCCGCTTGTTCTCCCGATGTTTCCGACGCCGGCTCGGAGCCACCGCCGCCCGGCGGCTCAGCCGGCTCAGAAACACTGCCGCCCGGCGGCTCAGAAACACTCCCGCCCGGCTCAGAGCCACCGCCGCCCGGCGGCTCAGAAACACTGCCGCCCGGCGGCTCAGAAACACTGCCGCCCGGCGGCTCAG
>JBBDNX010000109.1:0-7065 GCA_040877345.1 Pirellulales bacterium | reverse complement strand
TCGGTCGGCGGGAGGGTCCTGCCCAAAGGGGAGGGAGTCACCGTCGGTTTCACGCGAGCCGGACGGACCCGTATGGTGCTCGCCGGGTCCAACAGGCGCCTGTTCGACGGGATCGAGAACCTCCAGTTCGACGCGTCCCAGCGTCAGCCGGTCGCCCGGCTGAAGGAGTGCGTCGTCGAACGGGCTGCCATTCAGACTGGTTGTCGGCGACCAGCAACGGACGAGGGTATGGACTTCTCCACGCAGGATAACGCAGTGCAGCGGGCTCAGGTCTGGCTCGTCGAGCCAGAGAGTGCAACTGTCGGCCGCTCCGAGCGTGCACTTCTGCTCAGCAAGCTCAAATACGCTTCCGGCCCTCTGGCCGCCTAACGCGCGGAGCCGCAAGGTGGGCGGGGCCTCACCGAGCAGCGTGGTCGTGGGAGTCGGTGGCAGTTGGTCCATTATCCCGCATTTCACCGAGTGCCGGCGTGGACTACGTCTGTGGCCGGGGCGTGCCACGCGACCGGCGCGCTTGGCGCCGGCAGGGAGTGGCGTCGGCGCAAGTGCATGTCCTCCATCGGCATTTAGCTCATGGGAGGGCCATAGTCAAAGCCGGGGCGGCGCCGCGGGCCTGAGCCAAAATTCGGCAGTCTTCGCAGAAAATCGGCTGCATATCCTTGCCGGTATTGTCGATTATCCGATAGCGTTCAGGCAGCCGATTTCAGCCAGCGGACCACGGGATCCAAAGTGTCCCCCCGCGGGTGTCGGCAGGCTGCCAGGCGGGGTGGAAAGCGGGCGGGCTCGCGTGCGTAAGACTTTGGCTTTTAGGGACTTATGGGGTGGATGGCGGGAATCTGGAAAACGGTTTCGGACCGCGGGATTTTCGCGACCCCTCCTAGGTTGCATGCGTACTATAGTTGGGTTGCCGAAAAGCGGGTCCAGAAGAGGCCCAAATCGAAGCGCGGCAACTGGAACGGACCGAATCCGAGGCAGCTCTAGAGAGCGGACCCAATCGGGCCTGAAGTGGAGGGGGGCGATACCCTCGGCGCGGGCAAGGTCGGGCCATCGAAGGTGACGATATGGCACGCAAAGACGCGATCTTGAAAATGCGCGAAATTCTGATTGTGCGGCGCGATGCGCTGCGCAAAGCCCTGGCTGGCGACTTGAGCATGCTCAAGGAGTTGCGGGAGCAAACGGCCGGGGACGTGGTCGATTTTGCACTCGACTCGGCCCAGCACGAGATCAACTCGCAGCTGGCCGAAGTGGAAAGTCGCGAGCTGGCCAGCATCGAGAATGCGCTGGAGCGGATGCGAACCGGCCACTATGGAATCTGCGAAGGCTGCGTAACCAAGATTCCGCTGGCCCGGCTGAATGCCTTGCCCTATGCGACATTGTGCATCGACTGCCAGCGTGAAGCCGAGCGGCATGGCGCATCCGGTGCTTTGGATTCGGACTGGGGACGCCTGATGGACAACGGTTCCGGCGACGCGGATCTCTCGATTAACGATATCGAGCTCGACGTTTCTTGATTTTGCACGTTTCGCAGGCCACAATACGTTGGTAGCACCCGCCGGCACCAACGTGAAGTGCAATGGCCAAAAGAGTCATGTTGCCTGCCATGAGAATCGTTGCCCTCGCGGCGGCCCTGATGCTGCTGGCGAACCCGCCCGCCTTTGGCCAGGATGGCTACAGCGAAGAAGGGTACACGCGGGAGGAGCGCAACGAGCTGTACGAGTCGCTTGCGCGCGAGGTGGCCCAACTCGAGCGGCAGGGCAACATTCTCAAGACCGTGGTCAAGCTGGTCGGCCCCACGGTAGTACACATCAAGGCCGAAAAGGCGCGCGGCACGCGCCAGCTTCGCAGCGACTTGGTTGAGGAAGCCGGCTCGGGCATGGTGATTGAGATCAAGGGCAAGCTCTACGTGCTGACCAATCGGCACGTGATCAAAGACGCCGAGCCGGCGGATATTGTGGTCAGCCTGGCCGACGGCCGGGACTTGAGCCCGGTCAGGGTTTGGGAAGATGCCGAGACCGACGTGGCCGTGATGAGCGTTTCGGCTCCCGGACTGGTTGCCGCTCGGCTGGGCAATTCCGACCTCGTCGAAATCGGCGATTTCGTCGTGGCGGTGGGCAGCCCCTTCGGGCTGAGCCATTCGGTGACCTACGGCATTATCAGCGCCAAGGGGCGGCGCGACCTGGCACTGGGCGACGACGTGGCACTGCAGGACTTTCTGCAAACCGACGCGGCAATCAATCCGGGCAACAGCGGCGGGCCGTTGATCAACCTGCGTGGTGAAGTGATCGGCATGAATACGGCGATCGCCAGCAATTCCGGTGGCAATGAAGGCATCGGCTTCAGCATTCCGATCAACATGGTCGCCAAGGTTGCCAGGCAACTGATCGAGCAGGGCCGCGTGGTGCGGGCTTTTCTGGGCGTGAACCTCGATCCCAAGTTCACGCCGGCCGCGGCAGTCAAGATCGGCTTGCCGGGCCGTCGCGGCGCGCGGATCAACAGTCTCAGGTCGGGGTCGCCGGCGGAAGCGGCCAGGTTGCAGGCCGGCGACGTGATCCTGCGATTCAACGGGGTCCGCGTGGACAACGACACGCACCTGATCTATCTGGTCAATCTGACCGAAGTGGGCAAGGAAGTGCCGATCGTGGTCTACCGCGGCGGCCAATCGCTGCACCTGACGGTGAAGGTGGGCAACAAGAGCGATTTTTCGCCAGCGACCACGCCGCTTCCGCAGTGAACCGCTGAGCGGCGGAGCGGGGCGGTGATTCAGCCGTTGCGGCCCGCCTCGGCGAGCCCCCGCATCAGTGCGTCCAGGGCCGCCACCCCGTCGATCTGGGTCGCCACGTGCAGATTGCTGCGCCACTCGGGCACGTTGCGGCGGTCGAAGACCGTGGCGCCCAGAGTCAATTCGCCCTGGGTTTCGACGTCGCCGGCCATCCGCGCGGCGACGAACAGTTCGGGATTGGTGGCCGCCAGCAGCGCCACGGCGTCGTGCAGGTGAATACCTTCCAGCCCCAGCACCTGGCGGTGCGAGCGGAAGGCGAAGGGGAGCACGCGGCGGAGGAAGCGTCCGGCGGTGGTCTCTTCGGAGGGGAGCTGGTCGAACAGGTCGTAGGTCATCACGACTTGGCTGGTGATGTCCAAGGGGACAAGCGTTTTGGTGGTGCGAGAGCGGAAGACCTCGCGGGCGGCCAGCGGATCGCAGTAGATATTGAACTCGGCGGCCGGCGTGACGTTGCCCGGTCCGTTGAGGGTGCCTCCCATGACGACCAATTGGCCGACCTGGTTGGCCAGGCCCGGATCGCGGCGCAAGGCATGGGCGATGTTGGTGAGCGGTCCCAGGGCGATGATCGTGACGGCCTCGGGGGCCGCGCGGATCTCGTCGGTGATCACCTTTTCCGAAGGGTGCTGATGGCGCAGCTCGGCCACGGGAAAGTCGGCGTTGCCCAGGCCGTCGGCGCCGAAAATGTGCCTGGAATCGGCCAACGGCGCCCGCTCGGGCTGCACGGCCGCCCCGACGCGCGGCCAGCGAGGCGGGTCGAGCTGCTCGATGATGGTCTGGACGTTGCGGGTGGCCTGCTCGGCGCCGACGTTTCCCGCGACGGCCGTGACGGCCACCACTTCCAGCCGGGGATCGAACAAGGCCAGGACCAGTGCCACCGCATCGTCGATTCCCGGATCAACATCTAGGATCACTTTGCGGGCCATGGCAAATCGACGAGTTTCTCCGCCTGAGAGCAGCCTGTCCCGGCGATTGTAGGGGCATGCCGGTCGGCGAACAAGGCCGGGGAAGCGATCGCCCGGCCGCCGGGGCCGGCGAAGAGCCGCTTTCGGCAGCGGCGCAGGGCGAGTAAAATCGGCTCGACAAGAGGGGCAAGGCGAGGACAAGCGTTGATGGAAACCATCCTTGGGCGGCTGGCCGCGGGAGAAGATCTGTCGATGCAGGAGATGGCGTCGGCCATCGACCGGGTGATGCGCGGCGAGGTGAGCGAGGGCCAGATCGGCCTGTTGTTGACCAGCCTGCGACTCAAGGGCGAAACGGTCGACGAAGTGGCCGGCGCTGCGGCCGCCATGCGCGGCCACATGCGGCGGATCGAGTCGCAGCGGCAGGGAGTGATCGACACCTGCGGCACCGGCGGCGACGGAGCGAGCACGTTCAACATCAGCACGGCGGCGGCCCTGGTGGCGGCGGCGGCCGGGGTGCCGGTGGCAAAGCACGGCAATCGGCGCGTGACCAGCAAGAGCGGATCGGCCGACGTACTGGCCCGGCTGGGGGTGAACATCGAGGCCGATTTGTCGTGCGTGAGCGGCTGCCTGGACGAGTTGGGAATCTGCTTTTGCTTTGCGCCTTTGTGGCACCAGGCAATGAAGCACGTGGCCCCGGTGCGGGCCAAACTGGGGGTGCCCACCATCTTCAATCTACTGGGCCCGCTGGCCAACCCCGCCGGAGCGGACTACCAGTTGCTGGGAGTCGCCCGGCCTGAGCTTCGGGGACTCTTGTCGGCGGCGCTGGCACGGCTGGGCACTCGGCGGGCGCTGGTCGTGCGGGGCGACGATGGTCTGGACGAAGTGACGCTGGCCGGGCCCACCCGCGTAACCGAGGTGAGCCAGGGACACACGCGGGAGTTTGCCTGGACGCCGGCCGACTTCGGCCTGGAACCGGCGGAGTTGACACCGCTCAAAGTGGCCGGCCCGGACGAAAGCGCCGCCATCATCCAGCAGGTCCTGTCGGGCCAGCCCGGGCCGGCACGCGACATCGTGGTCGCCAACGCCGCCGCGGCCTTGTGGACCGCCGGCCATTGCGACACTTTGCCGGGCTGCGCCGCCATGGCGGCTGATGCAATCGACAGCGGCGCGGCCCGGGAGCTGTTGGCTCGCCTCGTCGAGCGGACCCGAGCGGCGGCGGCCTGACGTTGTGACTATTTGTGGTAGCCGAGCGACCGCACGACGCCGAGCATTTCCTCATAGGTGATGAAACGCCGCCGGTGGAGCAGCTTGTAACTATCGATGGCCTGCGCCAGCTCCCGTGCATCGGGCGAGAGTTCCTGATAGGTGTCGGCAAACTGGCGCCGCTCGCGGCCTGGCGAACCGAGCGGCAGTTCGGTGTTGCGCCGTTCGACGAATGTCTCGGCGGGCGTACCCACGAATTGCGGCATGTTGGCTGACTCCTTGCTGGCGGCCGGCCGGACTGCCCCGCACGGGAGAAGCGGCCCGGCGCGCGGAATGGTTTTCCTCGAAACGCTAGGAGCGCAGCGGCCCACAGTCAAGGCGCGGGGTGCGGGCAGGAGTTGCAAGGTTCAAACCGGGCACGGCGACCAAACGTGGGGAGCGAAAGAGGTGCACGCTTGCCGGATGTGGCGACTGGGGGGCTCACGTCAATCGAAGCGGTTACCCGGCTCGCGGGCCAGCTCGATGCGGTCCAGCAGGGCGTTTCCCGCGCTGTGCCGCGGCTCGACTTCGAGGGCCTGGGCGATCGTCGAGCGGGCCTGCGACCGTTGTCCGGCCTCGAGCTCGGCTTCCGCCAGGCGGTAGAGGATCTCGGCCGAAGGCTGGCCGGTGTCCCGAGCGGCCGCCAGGCTTTCCACGGCGTCGCGGGGCCTGCCCACGGCGGCATAGGCCAGGCCCATGAGATACAGCACCTGCTGCGGTTCTTCGCCGGGCGGATAGGTATCGCTCAGGAATTGCAAGGTGGCCAGCGCCGACTCCGGCTCGTTGAGTTGGCGGTGCAGCTCGGCCACTTCCAGCAATGCCTCGCGGTCCTCAGGCGCATAGCTCAGTGCCCGATGGTAATCAGCCAGCGCCTCGCGCACCAAGCCTGTCTGGCGACGGACTCTGCCGCGAACAGTCCAGGCCGGCGCGGACTGGGGATCGAGATCGATGGCCCGTTCGACGTGGCGGTGAGCGGCCTCGACCTGTCCGAGGGCGAGGTGCATTTGGGCTGCTCGGATCAGCGGGACGGGGTCGTTGGGCGCCAACTGGAGGGCCGCCTCGATCTGGGTGACGGCTTCGTCCGCGTTGCCTTGCCGCCAAAGCGCCTCGGCATAATGGCGGCGTGCCTCGGGATCGACGCGGCAGGCCTCGACGGCTCTGCCGAGCAGGTTTTCGGCTTCGGCCCATTCTTGCTGCTCCAGCGCGCAAAGGCCTTGCTGGGAGAGCTGGCGGCAGGTGACCAGCGAGCGGGGCACCGGGTCGCCGGCCAGCCGGCAGCCGCCCGCTGCGGCCAGGGTGCAACTGATCGCCCAGCAGGCGGCGGTCAGCAGGGCAGCGTGTTCAACGACCACGCGCCTGGGACCGGCTTGCCCGCGGCAGCCGGGGATGCAAGATTGCAAGGGACGGGACCTCCGTTTTTCGCGGGGTCGAGGTGCGAGCGATCGATGCATGCGTCTGGTGGAGATGTGGGCGGCGGATGGTAACAGAGCGTTAACCACCGGGCAAGCCAGGCTTGAGGTGGCCGAAAAGGAAGGCGCGTGATGACGGCAGACTACGAAAAGCTGGGTATTCACTTCCGTTACCCGGAGAACTGGACGCTGGACGAGTCGGACGCTCTGGAGGGCCAGGATTCAGTATCCGTGTATAGTCCGGCCGGCGCTTTCTGGTCAGTCACCTTACACCCGCCGGCCACCGATCCGCAAATGCTCGTCGATGCCGCCTTAAAAGCAATGCGGCAGGAATACGATGAATTGGATGCCGAGACGGTGCGCGAAACGGTGGCTGGGCGGGAACTGCTCGGCTGCGACATGAACTTTTACTGCCTGGATCTGACCAACACGGCGGTCGTGCGGAGCTTCGGCACGGAGCATGCCACGTATCTGGTGTTCTGCCAGGCCGACGACCGGGAATTCGAAGCCGTCGAGCCGGTTTTCCGGGCCATTACGCTCAGCCTGCTAAGCTAGTTTTGTAATTCTTACAAGACTCCGCGGTCTTTCCCGGCGGCCGGACGTTGCCGGCGGATGTTCGAGATGGGTCCGCAGCAACCACTTAAGACGGTTTTCCGGAAGCAAGCCGGACCGCTCCGACAAGCGTGGCACGGATCGTGCTCTTGAGCGGCTTGTCGATGTTCGACCCAGTTGGGCC
>JBBDNX010000108.1:0-7067 GCA_040877345.1 Pirellulales bacterium | reverse complement strand
TCTTTCATTCGCTACCTTTCTCCGGCTTCATCGCCGACGCACCCTTCTGCCTTCCCTCCCCTCACTCCTGCAGCAACGTGCGGATCTCCTTATCGAGCTCGGTCACGTGAATGCTGCGGTTCACCACCTCGCCCTGCTGGTTCACCAGCAGCATGGTGGGCAACGTCAGGATTCCCAGTTCGTTGGCCAGTCGGCTGTCGAGGCCTCCCGGCTCGTAGATGTGCAGCCAGGGCAGCGGGTTGCTCTTCAGATAGCCCAGCAGGTCCTCTTTGCGGCTGTCGAGGCTGATGCTGATAATCACAAAGCCGTCCTTGCCGTACTTGGCCTGCAATTCCTTGATCTGGGCCAGGTCCACCTTGCACGGCTCGCACCAGGTAGCCCAATACTGGACGAGCACGACCTTCTTGCGCAACTGGGCCAGGCTGACCATCTTGCCGGTGGGGCTGGCACCCTTGATCTCGATCTGCTTTCCGACGCAAGCCAGGCGGCTCTTGGCGCCCGCCGCTTTTTGCGACGAGGGCGACTCGGGAAAACTGGCCACGATCTGGGTGTACCACTTCTTGGCCTCGTCCTCCTCGCCGGCAAACTCCTCGGCGATCCCCAACTGCAGCATCGCCTCGGCCGTGTCCGGGCTGGTCGGGTAGTCGTCGACGTACTTGCGCAGGCTCTCCAGCCAGCGGGCTTGGATCTTGGCGAAATCGCCGCTGCCCGACTGCAGGTTCAGGCCATACTCGGCCGTCAAATAGCGGAAGCGGACGTAGCCGGCCAGCTCCGCATCATCCGCTTCCAACTTCTGCTGCAAGGACTTCAAACGCTCGACTCCCTCCGGGTAGCTGCCGGCCTGCACCGCGGCGCTCACGGTGTCGGCCAGTTGCCGCAGCCACTGCCGGCGTTCGTCCGCGGTGCCGACGCTGGCGGCGATTTCCTCCAAGAGATCGCACCGCTCGGCAACGGCCGCGGCATGCTCCTGCGTGTCGCCGGTGCCCGCGCCCAGTTCGTCCAGCTTCTCCAGCCGTGCCAGCAGTTCCTGCGTCTTGCTATCGGGACCGCCCGGCGCATCGCCGGCCGTCTCGGACCGGCTGGCCAGCGAGGTGAAGAAGAATCCGCCGCCGGACGCGTTGGCGCGCCCTTCGTCCATCAGGTCCGGCGCGTCGACCAGCCGCCAGTTGTCACCCACCTGGATCAGCGTGCCGATCTGCACTTGGGCGTGCTTGCCGTCGGTTTCGACCATGGCCATCACGTTTTCGTAAACCAGCAGGTCCTTGCCGATGCCGTCGGTCCCCTTGGGGACGATGCCCGGCTGACTCCCGCTGAAATCGACCCACTGGGTCGTGTTGCCCACGTTCTGCTGGCGGGCCGCCATCGTTTTGAACGAAGCGATCGCCTTGGTCAGCTTTTCCTGGAGCGATTTGGCTTTGGCCTGCCCCAAATCGAGCGACTTCAGCTCGTCGGCCGGCAGCAGCAGCCGGGCGAAGCGGCCGCTGTTGCGCTCCGCCAGGGCCCGCACCACTTCCGCGCTGACTTCCTCGGCCGAGATCCGCTCCCAAGCCTCGATTTCGCCGTCTTCGTTGTCGTCGACGCCGCAGCGGCTGCCGCCCGTATTCAGCCAGCGGTACTGGTCGGCCTTGCCGTTGAAATTCGAGTCGACGTCGCGGTACACCTCCAGGCCGTTGAAGAAGTACGACCACTGGTCCACGACGTTGTCGCCGTTGGTATCGACGAACTGCCGCAGCACCTGGCCGGCGGCGGAACGCACCACCCAGCCGGTTTGGCTGCCGATCTGTTCGGCCTTGATGGTCGCGCGTTTGGCTTCCGACTCGCTGGGCCGGTCGTACTCGACATCTTTTTGCACGGGCGTGAGCTGCAGCGCCTTTTCGGCGGTTGGGGCGGCCGCCTGCGCGGTGCCGGCCAGCGTGCTGCCCGTCAGCGCACAGGCCAGGGCGACTGCGGCGGCTCGACGTGGGCGGCCGTTTGGGCGCGCTGGCAGGTTGCGATCGGGTAGGCGGAGTTCACGAACAGTCAGAGCCATCGAACGATTCCTTTCCTTATTTACCCAGGCTGCCTGGCCGCCCCGCGGGCGGTCCGACCGCTTCTTGTTTTTCGGCCTGGCGGGCGGGGCAACATGAACGGATCGCGGAGGGTTTTCCGTTTGTAGCGTCGCGCAGTTGGCAGCACCACCGCATTGTACACTGCCTGATTAGCTGCCAACGTCTGGGCAGACTCCGGGCGGTGCGCAGCATAACGCGTCGTGATCGCTGGGGCGCGGCTATCGTCGTTGTCGCCAATAGCCAGGCCGACGGCGGCTGTGGGCCACTGCAATCACGCGGGCGGTCGTCGGCGACTCGAAGCAAAAGATCAAGCGATACGGGAAACGGTCCACGCGGGCGTAGTGGAATCTTGTGCCCGCGATCGGGTGCGTCCGCACGCCATCGGCAATCCGATGTGCCGCGGCTAGCACGGCGGCGCGAAATCGAGTGGCCGCCTCCGGACTCCTGCTCGCATACCAGGCGTCTGCCTGCCGGGCCTCGTGCGCCGCCAGCCAGTGGAAAACCACCTGGACGGCCAAGGTTATTCCTGCTCCCAGAGTTCGGAAATCGGGATGGTCGCTTCCGTATCGCTGGCCCGGCGCTCGAGTTCTCTCAGGAAGCCGGGGTCATCGTCGGATAAGCCAGGGATGTCGTCGGGCAGGGTATCCAAGAGGCGCCTGACGATTACCAACCGGTCGGCTTCCGGAAGTTTAAGAGCGGCATCCAGGATTTCATCACGACTGGCGGGCATGGCGCCGATTCCTCTGGTCGAGCAATTAGGCACGGATTTCCAGTATTGTAGTGGACTTGCCTGTCCCGTGCCACTGCCTGGTTAGCTGCCGACCCGTCGGTGTTGACGGTTCTGGCGATGCCACGGGTCGTCAAAGTAGCAGGCTACACCTCCGTGTGCCGTGGCCCCGTCGTCGTCTTCGATCCCTGATGATGTTTGTGGTCGAATCGTCCGCAGGGTCCGTCGGGAGTTCTCTTCTTCTGTCTTTTCGCGTTTTTTGTGCAATCCTCTCGTCCGTCTTCGTGTTCTTGGTGCTCTTTGTGGTTCCTCCTCCGTGGCTCCCGTCCGCCGGTCGTTTGACGCAGCCACGGCGGGGGGTCAGAATCGTTTTGCCCCTTCTGCCGGAATGGCTTGCCGCCGGCCCAACGCTGCGAATCGCCCCAAAGGCGCGCCTATGCCGCTCCACCAAACGAGCTTGCTCAGATGTTTGGTCGGCGCGGTTGTTGCGCTATCGCTGCTTGTACCCTGCCCCGCGGCGGATGGCCCGCCGCCCCCCGAGAGCCGGCCGGCCAGCCTGCGGATTGCGCCCAAGGAACCGGCCGACGCGCTGGCCGCCTTCCAGACGCGGGACGGCTTTCGCATGGACCTCTTGGCGGCCGAGCCGCTGGTCACCGACCCGGTGGCCATGGAATACGACGAGAACGGCCGGGCCCTCGTCGTCGAGATGAGCGACTACCCCTACACCGACAAGTCCACCGACCGCCCCTTCGTCGAGCGCACGACCGACCTGCCCCTGGGCCGCCTGCGGCTGCTCGAGGATAAGGATGGCGACGGCGTCTTCGATGCCAGCACGATCTTCGCCGATGGGCTCTCCTGGCCCACCGGGCTCGCGCTGTGGCAGGGAGGCGTCTACGTGGCCGCCACGCCCGACATCTGGTATCTGCGCGACTCCGACGGCGACGGCCGGGCCGATCAGCGGCGCAAGGTATTCACCGGTTTTCACAAGTTCAACGTCCAGGCCGTGATGAACAACCTCCGCTGGGGGCTCGACCATCGTCTGTACGGCGCCGGGGGCACCAATGGGGGCGAGATCCGCCGCCTGGCGGACGGCCAGGGCACGCCGGTCCGCATGGGCGCCCACGATTTCCGCTTCGATCCGCGAACCGAAGAGTTCGAGCTGATCTCCGGCGGCGCCCGCTTCGGCAACGCCTTCGACGATTGGGGCAACCGCTTCATCTCGAACATCCGCAACCCGGTCCGGCATGCGGTGATCGAAGACCGCTACCTGGCACGCAACCCGCTGTTGAGCATCGCCTCGCCGTTGTTCGACGCGGCCGACGCCGGCGACACGCTGCCCATCTTCCGCACCAGCCCGCCGGAGCCATGGCGCGTCATCAATGCACAGCGGCTGGCCGCCGACCTGGCCAGCGCCTCGCCGCGCAGCGAATCGTCGCCGACCGGCTACGTCACCTCGGCCTGCGGCATCACGGTTTACCGCGGGGCGGCCTACCCGCGGGAATACCGTGGCCAAGCGTTTCTGGGTGAGGTAGCCGGCAACCTGGTCCACCGCCAGCGGCTTACCGCCGAAGGCCTGACATTCCGCGCCGCGCGTGCCGACCAGGGGACCGAGTTCGTCACGTCGACGGACAACTGGTTCCGGCCGGTCAACTTCGTCAACGCTCCCGACGGAACGCTCCACGTGCTGGACATGTACCGCGAGACGATCGAGCATCCCTGGTCGATCCCCGACGACATCAAAGAGCAACTCGACCTGGAAAGCGGCCGCGACCGTGGGCGGATCTACCGCTTGACGCCGCCTGGCTTCCAGCCGCCCCCTCGGCCGCGCTTGGGCCAGGCGGACATCGCCGAGCTCGTGGCCTGCCTCGAAAACCCCAGCGCCTGGTGGCGCGAGACGGCCCAGCGGTTGCTGTACGAACGCCAGGATGCTTCGGCCGCGCCGCTGCTGCGCGAGTTGCTGTGCAAACGGCCATCCGCAGCGGAAAACGGACCCGACGTCGCGGCTCTCGGCCGGCTGCACGCGCTCTGGTCGCTCGAAGGGCTCGGCATGCTGGGCGAGCGCGACCTGGCCGCCGCGCTGGCTGATCCGGCCGGCGGCGTGCGCGAGCACGCGGTGCGCCTGGCGGAACCGCGCCTGGCGACTTCGTCGTTGCTGCGCGACAAGGTTCTGGCCCTGGCCGAGGACCGGGACATACGGGTCCGCGGCCAGGTGGCGTTGACGTTGGGCCAACTCGGCGACCACCGGGCCACGGCCGCCATTGCTGAAATCGCCCGGCGCGACGGTGGCGACTACTGGCTGCGCACGGCGGTGCTCAGCTCGCCGGACCGGATCGCAGCCGACCTGTTGACGTCGCTGTTGGACCGCCGCCGGCAGCAGGCCGCCACGATGCCGCTGCTGCGATCGCTGGCCTTTTTCGTCGGCGCCCGCAACCAGGCGGAGGAGCTGCGCCGAGCTCTGGTGGCGGTCGCGCCTGGCGACCCGCCCGCACCGGATTGGGTGCCGCTGGCACGGCGGGAGGTGGTGCTGGGGCTCAGTGAGGGGCTGGCGCGGCACGGCACGCCGTTGTCCGACCGGGCGGGCCACGTGGAGCCGGCAGCCGCCGGGTGGATCGCCGGCCTGGTGCGGGAGGCCGCGCTGCTGGCAGTCGACGAGTCGGCCCCGGCGGCCGAGCGCGTGCAGGCCATCGCGCTGATCGGCCAGGGGCCGTTCGAGGATGTCCGGGAGGCCGCGGCCCGCCTGCTGGATCCCCGCCAACCGGGCGAGGTCCAGCTCGCGGCGGTGCAGGCCCTGACGCGGCACGTGCGCCCTGAAGTGCCCGGAGTGCTGCTGGCCGCCTATCGCGGGCTGACGCCGGCGGTCCGGGCAGAGGTCGTCGAGCGGTTACTCTCGCGGAGCGAGTGGAGCGGGACGGTGCTCGACGCCCTGGAGGATCGTACGCTCCCGCCGGCCGACATCCCGCACGCCCGGCGAGGCCTGCTGATGCGCAGCGGCGACCCGCTGGTCCGCCAGCGCGCCTTGGCACTGTTCAGCGAGGTGCTCGGATCGCGGCAGGAGGTGGTGCGGGAGTACCGCCAGGCCTTGGAATTGGCGGCGGACTACGAGCGCGGCGGGCAGGTTTACCAGCGCGCCTGCCGGAATTGCCATCGACTGGGCGGCCAGGGTCACGACGTCGGGCCGCCCCTGGAAACCATCCACCACCGCTCGGCCGGCGAGGTGTTGTTGCACGTGCTCGATCCGAACCGCGAGGTGTCGCCCAACTACCTGGAATATGTTGTCGTCCTGACCGACGGCCGCGTGGCGACCGGAATTGTCGCGGCCGAGACGCCCGGCAGCATCACGTTGCGGCGAGCCGAAGGGGTCCAGGAGACGGTGCTCCGCCGCGACATCGACGCGCTGTCGACCACCGGCAAGTCGATCATGCCCGAGGGTGTCGAAAAGGAGCTTACTCCTCAGGACATGGCCGACCTGTTGGCCTTTCTTCTGCGGCGCACCTGACATGGCCGGACCCTTGAGAATCTGGGACTTGCACTGCCACTTGTCGGGCGTGCCGGGGCGCACTCCCGACGAGCGGATGACGGCCCTGTTGCGCTACGCCGACCGGTTGGGGATCGAGCGGCTCTGCGTCTACATGGGGATGAGCTTGTCGCAGCGGCCAACGCCCGCTGAGCTCGTGCGGCAGAACGACGAGGTGCTGGCCGCGCTGGCCCATTACCACGACCGGGCGGTCGGCTTCTGCTACGTGAGCGGCGAGCACGTCGAGGCGAGCCTCGGCGAGATCGACCGCTGCATCGCCGGCGGCCCCATGGTCGGAATCAAGCTCTGGGTGGCCGGCAAAGCCAGCGCGGCGGCCCTCGACGCCATCGCCGACCGCACCGCCGAGCTGCAGGCCTTGATCTTTCAGCACACCTGGTTCAAGACCGACGGCACGCAGCTCGCCGGCGAATCGACGCCGTTGGACCTGGCGGCCCTGGCGCGGAGGCATCCTCACGCCAACTTCGTCTGCGGCCATGCCGGCGGCACGTGGGAGCTTGGCATCCGCGCGGTCCGCGGCACGCCCAACATCGCGGTGGAGACGGCCGGCTTCGATCCGACAACCGGCTTTTTGGAGATGGCCGTGCGCGAGCTGGGCGCCCGGCGCATCCTGTACGGCAGCGATGCGCCCGGGCGCAGCTTCGGCTCGCAGTTGGCCAAGGTGCTCGGAGCCGGGGTATCAGAGGCGGACCGGCGGCTCGTGCTCGGCGAGAACCTGCGGCGGCTGTTGCGGCCCATCCTCGAAACCAAGGGCGTCCCG
>JBBDNX010000107.1:0-7068 GCA_040877345.1 Pirellulales bacterium | reverse complement strand
CCAAGAACAATTCGCCAAGACCAACCAGAAGAAAAACCAGACAACCAGGATTCGAGCCATGAGACGATCGTTGATGTTCCTCGCGGCGTGGCTGCTGTTCGCACCGACTCTTGTCGCCCGTGCCGATGAAGCGGCCTTCACCCGCGCCGGCGACGTGGTCTACGGCCGGAAATTCGGCATGGCCTTGACCATGGACGTCTTCACCCCCGCCAAGGACGCCAACGGCGCCGGCGTGGTGTTCGTGGTCAGCGGTGGTTGGTTCTCGGCGCATGAAGCCATCCGCGCCCCGTTCTTCGAGGAGCTGCTGGGGCGCGGCTATACCGTGTTCGCCGTGGTGCACGGCAGCCAGCCCCGCTTCACGATCCCCGAGTGCGTCGCCGATCTGAACCGCTCGGTCCGCTACATCCGCCACCACGCGGCCGACTACAAGATTGATGCCCAGCGGATCGGCATCACGGGCCTGTCGGCCGGCGGGCATCTGTCGTTGATGCAGGGGACCGCCGGCGACCTGGGCAAGCTCGACGCGATGGACCCGGTCGAGCGGGTCTCCAGCCGTGTCCAGGCGGTCGCCTGTTTTTTTCCGCCCACCGATTTTCTCAACTACGGCGAGCCGGGTAATGTGGCGCTGGGCCGCGGCACGTTGAAGGACTTTCGCGCGCCGTTCGACTTCGTGGAGTTCAAGCCGGAGACCAAGGCCTTCGAGCGCATCGACGACGAAGCCAGGCAGCTCGATATCGGCCGGCAGATTTCGCCTCTCACGCACGTATCCGGCGACGATCCGCCCACGCTGATCATCCATGGCGACACCGACAAGCTGGTTCCAATCCAGCAGGCCGAAATCATCGTGGCCAGCTTCAAGGAGGCGGGCGTGACGGCCGAGCTGGTCACCAAGCCAGGGCAGCAGCACGGCTGGCCCAACCTGCTCGACGACATGAGCACGGTGGCCGACTGGTTCGACCAGCACCTGTCGCGAGTCGAGACGACCCCAGCCGCCAAGCCGTGACGCCGTGGCGCGTCGAGGCCTCCGGCCGAATTCGCTTTACACTGGATCTGGCTTTCGGCTATGCTCGTTTTGGCCGGGGGGGCCAAGGGATTGGTCGTGGATTGGATGGCTTGGAGACCACGGGTCATGGACGTTGATTTGCAAGAGGCTATGGCAGCCGGCGTGTTCGTTGAGTTTTGCGATCGTCGCGGCAACACGGTGGGGCAGGCCGTCTTTACCGACTGGAGGGGCAAAGCGCTTCCGGCGGTGGGCGACGTCCTCTCCTGCCCGGTGCTCTCGCCCGCCTCCGGGCGTCGGAAAAAAATGCTGGGCCGCGTGCTCTCCCGGCACTTCGAGGTGCAGCATGACGCCGACGGCGAGTCGCCCGTTTGGGTCCGCTTGTTGGTGGCCGCCGTCGAGCCGCCGGCCGCCCGGCGTCGGCTCGCCCGCGCGGGCCTGCAGGCGTCGGCGAACTAGCCGGTCGCGCGATTGGCTGCCGGCACGGCCGGTGAACCCGGCACTTTGGCTTCGCGGGTGACCACGAAGCCGAGCTCCTCCACCATGCGGAAGTCGTCCTCGGGCGCCTGTCCCTTGGTGGTCAGGTAATCGCCCACGAACACCGAGTTGGCCGGGTAGAGAGCCATGGCCTGCATGCTCCCCAGGTGCATTTCGCGCCCTCCGGCAACGCGGATCTCACTGGCCGGATTGACCAGCCGGAACATCGACAGCACTTTCAAGCAATAGCGTGGATTCAAGCGCCGGGTGCCCGCCAGCGGAGTCCCGTCGATCGGGTTGAGGAAGTTCACCGGGATCGACTCGACCTTCAGCTCGGCGAGCGTGATGGCCATCTCGACGACGTCCCGGTTCGATTCGCCCATGCCCACGATGCCGCCCGAGCAAAGCTGCATGCCCGCCTCGCGCACGGCCCGCAGCGTGTTCAGGCGGTCTTCGAACGTGTGCGTGCTGCAGATCTCCGGATAGAATGCCCGGCTCGTATTCAGGTTGTGGTTCACCTTGTCGACGCCGCACTCCTTCAGCCGCCGCGCCTGCTCGGCGTCCAAGAGGCCCAGGCAGGCGCAGACGTTCAAACCGAACCGCTGCTTGATCTCCGGAACGATCCGCGTCACCGCCTCCAGCTCCCGCCCCGTCGGCGAGCGCCCCGAGATCACCAGGCAGTATGTCTTGGCCTCCAGCTCGGCGGCCTTGGCCGCGGCCTCCAGCAGTTTCTCGCGGTTGAGGAAATTGTACCGCGGGATCTCGGCCTCGGAGACCTTCGACTGGGAGCAATAGCCGCAGTCCTCGGCGCACAAGCCGCTCTTGGCGTTGGTGAGATAATAGAACTGCACCGTGTCGCCGAAATAATGGTGCCTGACGCGGTAGGCGGCCGCCAACACGGCCAGCAGCTCCAGGTCGGACGACTCCAGGACCGCCTGCGCCTCGTCCGCGGCCAGCCGCCGGCCTTCGAGCGCTTTGTCGGCCAGCTCCTGCCACCGATTGGACTGGCAAGCCAGCGGAAGTTGTTGGTCCCCGTCGATCATGCGGACCATCGTATCGGCCGCCGGCGGCCTTCAGCAAGCTCAAACTCGCCTCGCCTTGCCCGTGCGGCAAGCCCGCAATCCACGCCCGCACGGCAAAACCGAACTTGGCAACGCTCCGGCCGCAAGGAAGAATACAGGAGGCCTATCACGGTCGCCCGTGGACGGGCGAGGCAGCATGCTGGAGAAGTTCCCTTGGATCGCATGTCGCGGTTGCACCTGGTGCGAGTGGGCGCGTTGGGCCACGTGGGCCGCTTTGCCGCCGTCGATGCGACCTCGTATCCGCGCGGCTCGCGGGTGGTCGTCCGCACGCCGCGAGGCCTGGAAGTGGGCGAGGTGCTATCTCCCCCCGCCGGCCGGTCGCCCGCCGCCGAGCCGGACGGCTCGATCCTGCGGCCCATGACCGTGCAGGACCAGTTGCTCGAAGAACGGCTCGGCCGCCGCCGCCATGCCGCCTATCAGGCCTGCCAATCCCGCTTGAAGGAGCTCGGTCTCCCGACGTTGCTGATGGACGTCGAGCACCTCTTCGACGGCAAGACCGTGGTGTTCTACTTTCTTGGCGAACAGCCCGCCGAGCTCGAACCACTGACCCGCGAGCTGGCCGAGGTCTACGACGCCCAGGTGCAGTTCCGCTCGTTCGCCGAGACGCTGACGAATGGTTGCGGCCCCGGCTGCGGCACGGCCGAGGCGGCTGGCCAGGGCTGCACGAGCTGCGCCACCGGCTGCGCCGTCGCCGGAAGCTGCTCGACGCGCAAGCCGGCCAACTGATCCCTGGCGAAGATGCCCGTAACCTCATTGCCCTTTTTGTTCCGCACTGTCAGCGATTGGGTGCGTACGGCCCAAGGCTACGCCTATAACCGTCACCACAATCAGCAGCGTCGAGACGCTGTACTGCCGCCAGCTCCATCGTCGCTTCAGAGACTCACTTGGTCCGGGTGTTTCCATGTTCGGCCATTGTCGGGTTAGTAGCTCCAAGAGACAGCCGCAAGGACCATAAGCAGCGGGCGACATGCCCGAGCAACGGCCCCTGAAGCGGAGCGGCTGCGGGAGACGTGCAGGATGGCTGGAGTTGTCGCTCATCGAGCGGAGTCCAGGCGGGGGCCAATGTCGGCCGGCAACCGGCACGGCCGGCCGTTCGGCCGACGTGCAAGACGGGAGGCCGGCTGGGGATCCAATCAGTCCGGACTGTAAACGTGATCACTATCCGCGTCAGGCTGCACAGGCCGATGCACGCGGCTGGTCGCATGGTTGGAGCCTGGAGTTCTTGTGCGCGGCCAGCGCTGTTGATTACGATGCTGACTTCGGCTCAATCAAGGTTGGCCAGGCCCTTGCTGGCCGCTGCCCTCCACTGCACCAGGTAGTTCCCTGCCCTCATGATCCGTCCTCGCCCGATCGTATTGTGGGTGACCGGCCTCGTTGGCCTTGGGTTTCCGACTGGTGGCCAGATCGCCCTTGCGCGCGATATCGATTTCCAGCGCGACGTGCAGCCAATCCTCGCCGAGCACTGCGCTGGATGCCACGGCCCCGACGAGGCCGCCCGCCAGGCGGGGCTGCGACTGGATTCCCGCGACATGGCGGTGCGAGGTGGCGACTCGGGGCTGGCGGCGATCGTGCCTCACAAGCCGGAGGAAAGCGAGCTGATTCAACGGGTGACATCGACCGATGCCGATTACCTCATGCCCCCTCCGCACGAGAACAAGCCGCTGACCGTGGAGCAAATCACGGTCTTGACGCGATGGATCGGCGAAGGCGCGAATTATGCGACACACTGGGCCTTCGTACCCCCGCAAAAGGCTCCTTTGCCCGCGGCCGGCCCGGCGCATCCCGTCGATGGGTTTGTGGTCTCGCGGTTGAAGCTGCTCGAATTGCAGCCCTCGCCGCCGGCCGAGGCAACCACGCTTGCCCGCCGGCTGTATCTCGATCTCATCGGCCTGCCCCCCTCGCCGTGGGAAGTCGAGGCGTTCGAAAGCGACGGTTTCGCCGCCACGTTGGATCGCCTGCTCGAGAGCGAGCGGTTCGGCGAAAAATGGGCTCGCCATTGGCTGGACGCGGCCCGCTACTGCGATACCAACGGCTATGAGAAGGACATGCCTCGCGACCAATGGATCTGGCGCGACTGGGTCATCGGCGCCTTGAACCGCGATTTGCCCTACGACCAATTCCTGATCGAGCAGATTGCCGGTGATCTCTTGCCCGAGCCGACGCAAGAGCAGATCGTGGCCACCGGGTTTCTGCGCAACAGCATGCTCAACGAGGAAGGAGCCATCGACGCCGAGGAGTTCCGCATGGTCGAGATGTTCGACCGGCTGGACTGCCTGGGAAAGGCCGTGCTGGGTATTTCTGCGCAATGCGCGCAATGCCACGCGCACAAGTTCGATCCCATCTCGCAAGACGAATACTTCGGTCTGTTCGCGTTCTTGAACAACACGTACGAGGCGCAGTCTTGGGTGTACACGGCCGAGCCGCAACAACAAATCCGTGCCTTGGAGCAGGCGATCGAGGCCGTCGAAGAGCGGATTCGATCGCAACATCCGCAATGGCGGCAAGAATTGGCCGCCTGGGAAAGTGAAGTGCTGGCGCGGCAGATTGCCTGGACGCCGTTGGTAGCGACCGAATTGGGAAGCGTCAGCGGGCTCAACCACCCCCGGCAGCAGGCCGACCTTTCACTGCTCATGCGCGGTCATCCCAGCGACGACGTGTTCATGATCTGCGAACCCGACTTGGCCGGAGTGACCGGCCTGCGCCTGGAGGCATTGACGCATGGCGACCTTCCCTTTGGCGGCCCGGGGCGCGGCCCCGGCGGGATCTGGGGCATCACGGAGATTGAAGCCTCGGTCAAAAAGCCCGACAGCCAGGACTGGGAAAAGCTCAAGCTGGCTGGCGCCACGGCCGACTTTTCCGAGCCGGAGCAGAAGGAAGACGAGAAGACGAGGGGGCCGGTCGGTTTTCTAGTGGATGGCACGGATGAGACCTCATGGGAGGCCGACCGCGGCATCGGCCGCCGCAATCAGCCGTCGGTGGCGGTGGTGCAATTCGAGCAGCCGTTGGACCTGCCGCCGGGCACGCGGTTCAAGCTGGCCCTGCGCACCAACGACATGCTGGGCTGCTGTCGCGTCTCGACGACCACGGCGACGAACCCCGTGACCGATCAGGTCGCGTACGCGGCGGTTCTGGCGATGCAAACGCCTTGCGACCAGCGCACCACGGCGCAGCAAGCGGCCGTGTTTTCCGCCTGGCGGCGAGCCCGCCCCGATTGGCAGGCGTTTAGCGACGAGATCGAGGCGCAATGGCAACAGTTCCCCACCGCGCTGACCTCGGTCTTGCACCTAGCCGAACGCCAGGGCGTTCACGTTCGTCAGACCCACCTGCTCGATCGAGGAAGCTGGAATCAACCGCGACAGGTGATCGAGCCGCACACGCCGGCGGCCTTTCATCCACTGACTGCGACCGACGCGCCGCCTCGGCTGGCGTTTGCCCGCTGGCTGGCGGACGCGCAGTCCCCGCTGACGGCGCGGGTGGCCGTGAATCGCGTCTGGCAGGCGATGTTCGGCGAGGGCCTGGTCGAGACGTCGGAAGACTTTGGCGCGCGCGCCCCCGTGCCCGAGTATCGCGAGTTGCTGGATTGGTTGGCCGTCG
The DNA here is from genome assembly GCA_040877345.1 of Pirellulales bacterium. Lineage (GTDB taxonomy): Bacteria > Planctomycetota > Planctomycetia > Pirellulales > JAICIG01 > JBBDNX01. The sequence continues at coordinate 915 of JBBDNX010000107.1, read as the reverse complement.
ACTTCATGGAGCATGGCTGGAGCCAGAAGCACCTGATCAAGACCATTGCCACCAGCGCTACCTACCAACAAAGCTCCGCTAGTTCCGCCGAGCTGCGCGAGCGGGACCCTCGCAACCGTTGGCTGGCGCGTGGCCCACGATTCCGCGCCGAAGCCGAGGTGGTGCGCGACATCGCGTTGTGCACGTCGGGGCTCATCTCGCACAAGATCGGCGGCCCGCCCATCATTCCACCGGTGCCGCAAAACGTGCTGGATTACAACTTCACCTACCCGGCCTATTGGATTGCGACGGAAGGAGCCGACCGATACCGCCGCACGCTGTATGCCTTCCGCAAGCGCTCGATGCCCGACCCCGTGCTGTCGAGCTTCGACGCGCCCAACGGCGATTTTTCCTGCGCTCGGCGAGTCCGGTCGAACACGCCGTTGGCTGCGCTCACCAGCTTGAACGAGATCATATTCACCGAGGCCGCACAGGCCATGGCGCTGCGCGTCTTGCGCGAGGCCGGCCCCGACGATGCCTTGCGCGCCGACTATGCGTTCCGTCTTTGTACGTCGCGGCCCCCCTCGCCGGCCGAACGGGATGAGATCCTGGCGTTGTTGCAGTCCCGCCGCCGGCGGCTGGCCGAGGGGTGGCTCGATATTCGCGAAATCTCGACAGGGGACTCGACGAAGCTTCCGGCTATCCCCGCGAACACGACGCCCCAGGATGCCGGCGCGTGGACGCTGGTCTCGCGCGTGCTGCTGAATCTGGACGAAACTATCACCAAGAATTGAGCACTGCCATGCCCACCCAACCCTCCGCGCCCAACCCAATGGCGCAAGCTGTTGGCCGCCGCTGGTTCCTTCAAGAATGCGGCCTGGGACTGGCTGGAATCGCGGCCGGTTGCCTGGCCAGCCGCGAGGCGGCGGCCGACCC
>JBBDNX010000106.1:0-7072 GCA_040877345.1 Pirellulales bacterium | reverse complement strand
GAACATGCGGCACGTGCTGGTCGACAAGCAGGGCAACTTCGGTTCGATCGCCGGCTTGCCTCCGGCCGCCATGCGATACACGGAAGCCCGCATGTCGCCGATCGCCGCTTTGATGATGGAGGACTTGAAGCTCGACACGGTCGACTACGTCCCCACCTACGACGAGCGGCGCACCGAGCCGACGGTGCTCCCCTCCAAGTTCCCCAACCTGCTGGTCAACGGCGCCAACGGGATTGCCGTGGGCATGGCGACGTCAATCCCGCCGCACAACCTGGGCGAGATCTGCGAGGCGACGATCCGCATCATCGACCAGCCGGACGTGTCGATCGACGAGCTGATGGAGATCGTGCCCGGGCCCGACTTTCCCACGGGGGGGATCATCTGCGGCCGCACTGGTTTGCGGAAGGGCTACTACACGGGGCGGGGCAATATCGTGGTTCGCGCTCGCTGCCGGATCGAGGAAGTCGGAAAGAACCGGCAGCGGATCGTGGTCAACGAGGTTCCGTACCAGCAGGCCCGCGACCGGGTCGAGGAACGGATTGCCCAGTTGGTCAACGAAGACCGCATCAAGGGCATTTCGGCGATCCGCAACGAGAGCGACTTGAAAGAGCCCGTGCGGCTGGTGCTGGAGATCAAGCGCGACGCCGACGCGGAGATCGTGCTGAACCAGCTCTACCAGTTCTCGCCCCTGCAGGACACGTACTCGCTCATTTTCCTGGCGCTGGTCGATGGCAAGCCCCGCACGCTGTCGTTCAAGGAGCTGCTGGAGGAGTTCATCCGGCACCGCCTGGCGGTCATTCGCCGGCGGACCCAGTTCCTGCTGTCCCGCGCCCGCCAGCGCAAGCACACCGTCGAAGGGCTGCTGCTGGCCCACGCCAACATCGACGAAGTGATTCGCGTGATCCGCGCCTCGGCCACGCAAGCCGAGGCCAAGGGCCGGCTGATGGCGATCGAGTGCCCCTCGGCGCTGATGCAGCGGGCCCTGGGCGAGGCGGGCTTTGCCGACTTCCAGTCGGAGCGCGGCGTGCTGGGGTCGTACACGCTGACGGCGGTCCAGGCGGATGCCATCCTGCGGATGACGCTGGGCCAGTTGGTCAACCTGGAGCAGGAGAAGCTGGGCGGCGAATACCGCGAGCTGCTCGACGAGATCACCGAGTATCAGCGGATCCTTTCGGACGACCGCAACATCCTGGCCATCATCCGCCAGGACCTGGTCGAGCTGAAGAAGAAGCACGGCGATGCCCGGCGGACCGAGATCAGCGGCGAGGAGCTGGGCACCATCGACCTGGCCGACCTGATCACCGAAGAGAACATGGTGGTCACCATCAGCCACCAGGGCTATATCAAGCGGACAGCCGCCAGCACGTACCGGGCCCAGCGCCGCGGCGGCAAGGGACTCAAGGGAGCCAAGACCGAGGACGAGGACCCGATCCGGCACTTGTTCGCCGCCAGCACTCACGACTACCTGCTGTTCTTTACCAACCGCGGCAAAGTCTACTGGCAGAAGGTCTACGACCTGCCGCAACTGGGGCGGGAAAGCCGCGGCCGCGCGGTCGTCAACCTGCTCAACTTCACCGAGGGCGAAACCATCGCCGACTGCCGGGCCGTCCGCGACTTTTCGCCCGATCACTTCCTGATGATGGCCACCCGCCGCGGCCTGGTCAAAAAGACCTCGCTGGCGCAGTACAGCCGGCCGCAGCGCAACGGCATCATCGCCATCAAGCTCCGCGAAGACGATGAATTGGTCGACGTGGCCGTGACGCGGCCGGGCGACGAGGTGGTGCTCTCGACGGCCCGCGGGATGGCGATCCGATTCCGCGAGTCGACCGCACGGCCGATGGGCCGCAACACCAGCGGCGTCAAGGGCATCAGCCTCACGGTCGGCGACGAGCTGGTCGGGATGGTGGTGGCCGACCCCGAGGCGACGCTGTTGACCGTCTGCCGGCACGGCTACGGCAAGCGAACTGCTTTCGGTCCGAACAGCCCCGCGGCCCCGGACGCGGCTGGTCCAGCGGCCGGCGAGGAATTGTTGGAGCCGGAGGACGACGCCGTTGCGGGCGAGGGCCCGGAGGCGGCCGCTGATGAGTCGGCGGAAGAGGATGCGGGCTCGTCGCGCCGCTATCGCACGCAAGGGCGCGGCGGCAAGGGTCTGCGCGACATCAAGACCACCGACCGCAACGGACCGGTGGTCAGCGTGCTCAGCGTGCGGGATGACGACGAGCTGTTGATGATCACGGCCCGCGGCAAGATCCAGCGGCTCGTCGCCGGTGAGATCAGCGTCATCGGCCGCAACACGCAGGGAGTGCGGATCATGAGCCTGGACGAGGGCGACACCCTGGCGGCCGCCGTTCGCGTGCCGAGGGAAGAAAACGGCGGCGAGCCGCCGGCCGGTCCGGGCGGCACGGACCAAGGCAACGGCCCCGCGGCCGCGGGTTAAGCCGCCAAGAAAAACATCAAGTGGACGGCCGATGGCCAATCGAGCGCTGATCACGGGCGTCACCGGCCAAGACGGTGCTTACCTGGCCCGGTTCCTGTTGGAAAAGGGTTACGACGTCCACGGGATGGTCCGCCGCTCCAGCAGCGAGAACTTCGACCGCATCGCTCAGTTGGGCGGCCGCGTGGCGCTGCACCAGGCCGATCTGCTCGACCAGTTGTCGATCATCAACCTGATCAAGGAGGTCCGGCCTCACGAGGTGTACAACCTGGCCGCCCAAAGTTTCGTTCCCATCAGTTGGGTCCAACCGCTGTTGACCGGCGAGTTCACCGCCCTGGGCGTGACGCGCGTGCTGGAGGCGATCCGCCTGGTCGACCCGGGCATCCGCTTCTACCAGGCCAGCAGCAGCGAGATGTTCGGCAAGGTGGTCGAGGAGCCGCAGACCGAAAAAACCCCCTTCTGGCCGCGCAGCCCCTACGGCGTGGCCAAGGTGTACGGCCATTGGATCACGGTGAACTACCGTGAGAGCTACGACATGTACGCCTGCTCGGGCATCCTGTTCAACCACGAGTCGCCGCTGCGGGGCAAGGAGTTCGTCAGCCGCAAGGTAACTGACGCCGTGGCTCGCATCAAACTCGGCCGGCAGGAGCATCTCAAGCTGGGCAACCTGGACGCCTTACGCGATTGGGGCTTCGCGGGCGACTACGTCGAGGCAATGTGGCTGATGCTGCAACAAGATACTCCCGATGATTATGTCATCGCCACCGGCGTGAAACACTCGGTGCGCGAGCTCGTCGAGGTTGCCTTCGGCCGCGTGGGTCTCGATCCCGACGAGTTCGTGCGGACCGACCCCTCGCTGCTGCGGCCTGCCGAGGTGAACCACCTGTGCGGCGACAGCAGCAAGGCGCGCAAGAAACTGGGTTGGCGTCCCAAGGTGGCGTTCCGCGAGCTGATCGAGATGATGGTCGACGCCGATCTGGAGCGGGTGGCCCAGGAGAAAACCGAGAAAGCCGAGGAAGCCGACTGATGGACCCCACGGGCGCCGGGACTGGCCCAAAACGTGGGAGGTGCTGCTGGAGAATTGCGCCGGACGGCAGCCGGCTCAGGGCGTGGCTGAAGGATCAGCTCGTGCGAACCCAAGTCGCACCGCTAAGCAAGGAGGACTCGAGTGAAGGCTCTCATCACGGGCGTGACGGGCTTTGCCGGCGGCCATCTGGCAGAGCACCTGCTGGAGGCGGGCGATCAGGTGCTGGGTTGCTCCAGTTCCGGACGCTGGCCTGACTGGACCGGCGGCATTGTCCGTGGCCGCGTGCCCCTGGTGGTCTGGGACTTTGCGGGCCAGTCGCGCCCAGCCGGCAGAGGGCTGGCTCGGGTCGTCGAGTTCGCTCCCGACTGCATCTATCATCTGGCCGCCCTGAGCGTTCCCGACGACTGTGGCCACGAGCAACCGACCCCCGGCGCCCGAGCCGTGAACATCGAGGGAACGGTGCGCGTGCTCGAGCTAGCTGCATCGCTCAGTCCACAGCCGCGCGTGCTGTTTGTCAGTACCAGCCACGTCTATGCGCCGGTGACGCCCGAGCGGGCCCAAGTCGATGAAACGGCGCCCCTGGGGCCGCGGCGAGGCTATGGCATGACCAAGCTGGCGGCCGAGGAGAAGGTGCGCATTGTGGGTCGTGATCTCCAGCTCGACACGCTGATTGCGCGGGCCTTCCAGCACACCGGGCCGGGGCAGACGGCCCCCATGATGTTGCCGCAGTGGGCCTCGCAGTTCGTGCGCGACGGGGGCGGGCCGGTCCGCGTCAAGAACCGTGAGGCCTGGATCGACTTAAGCGACGTGCGCGACGTGGTGCGTGCTTACCGGTTGCTCGCCCTGCACGGCGAGCCGGGGGGGACGTACAACGTCGGCTCGGGCGTCAATCGCCGCGCGGGCGACGTCCTCGACCTTCTGGCGCAGTTGTGCGGCTCGCGGCGAGCGGTCGTGGAAAGCCAACCGGGCCGCAAGCAGGACCCGATTGCCGACATCAGCCGGCTGACGGCCCGGACCGGCTGGCGGCCTCAAATCCCGCTGGCACGCACACTGGCCGACACGCTCGACTATTGGCGGCGGCGTGAACTACACTATGTTCAGGCAGTGTAGTTCAGGCAGTGTAGCAAGCGCGTTTTTGAGAGCCGTCCATGAAGATTGCGGTCATCGGTACCGGATATGTCGGGTTGGTCACCGGAACTTGTTTCGCCGAGACGGGCAACGACGTGACCTGCGTCGACGTCGACGAGCGGAAGATCCGGGCTTTGCAGCAGGGCGAAATCCCGATCTACGAGCCTGGCCTGGCTGAAATGGTGGCCGGCAATGCCGAGGACGGCCGCTTGCACTTCACGACCGACCTGGCTTCGGCCGTGCGGCCGGCTCACCTGGTATTCCTGGCGGTGGGCACGCCGAGCGCGGACGACGGGTCGGCCGATCTGTCGAGCCTGTGGACCGTGGTCGACCAACTGGCTTCACATCTTTCGCCGCAGGCGATTGTGGTCACCAAGAGCACGGTGCCCGTGGGCACCAATGCGGCGATTTTCCAGCGGCTGCGCCAGCGGACGGGCCGCGATTGCGACGTGGCCAGCAACCCCGAGTTCCTCAAGGAAGGGGCGGCCATCGAGGATTTCATGAAGCCCGACCGGGTGGTGGTCGGCGTGCGGCGGCCGGAAGCCGGCGCGGTGCTGCGCGAGCTGTACGCTCCCTTCCTCCGCACGGAGAAGCCGTTTCTGGTCATGTCTCCCGAAAGCGCGGAGATGACCAAGTACGTGGCCAACGCCTTACTCTCCACCAAGATCAGCTTCATCAACGAGATTGCCAATCTCTGCGAACGGATGGAGGCCGACATCAACGACGTCCGCCGGGGGATCGGCCACGACAGCCGGATCGGCTTCGCCTTCCTGTTTCCCGGCGTGGGCTACGGCGGAAGCTGCTTCCCCAAGGACGTGCGGGCCTTGCAAGCCATGGCCCGGGCCACGAACGTCGAGCCCACCTTGCTCAGGGCCGTCGACGCCGTGAACGAGCGGCAGAAGCGGGTGATGTTCGCCAAGCTGTCCCGCCACTTCGGAGACCAGTTCGAGGGGCGCAAGGTGGCCGTCTGGGGCCTGGCCTTCAAGCCCCGCACCGACGACATCCGCGAGGCGCCGGCCCTGGTGCTGGTCGACGAGTTGCTCGCGCGAGGAGCCCACGTGCAGGCCCACGACCCGGAAGCCATGGAGCACGTGCGCGGGCACTACGGCGACAAGATCGGCTATTTCGAGAGCAAGTACGACGCGCTGAACGGCGCCGAAGCACTGGCGATCATGACGGAATGGAAGGAGTTCGTTCATCCCGACTTTGACGAGATGCGGCGGCGGATGAAGTCGCCGGTGATTTTCGACGGCCGCAACATCTACGAACCCTCGCAGATGACGTCGCACGGCTTCAGCTATCATTGCATCGGCCGGTCGGCCGTCAGCCCGGCATAGACAGCTCACCGGCCATCCACTCCAGGTAGGCCGCGTGTCCCGTCTCGACGCGCGTGACCAACAGCTCCGGAACGTCGTAAGGGTGCAGCGCCAGCACGGCCTGCTCCAGGGCCGGATACAAGTCGAGGCGGCTCTTGATGACCAGTTGCCACTCTTCCGACGTCTCGATGTTGCCCTGCCACCAGTAGCTGCTCTCGATCGGCCCGCCGATCTGCACGCAGGCCGCCAAGCGGCGCTGGAGCAGCTCGTCGGCGATGGCACGGGCCTGTTCCTTGCGGGCGGTCGTCGAAACCACCTGGATGTAATCGGGCATGGCAGGAGTTCCTTTGGGCGGCGGAAATAGCGCCACCGAGCCGAATGCGGCCGCGACGTGGCCGGCAATTGAGGTTCCAGCGCGGGGCGACATGGAAGATAATGCCGCCCCTGGCTGCCAGATGCAATGCTGGGCCGCGGCAACCGCCTGGTCCGTGCCGTTCGGAGTCTTCACACGCTTGTCATCCACCGCGACATTAACCCCAGCGCCGCCGGGTCATGGCGGCCGGCAGGCGCTGATTTGCTCGCCCGGCGACGACACCGGGCCGGGCCGAGGCCTCGTCCATCGCTGCGCCAGCGCGGTCGGGCGCCGCATGGCCCGCGCCTGGCGGTTGCTGACCATCGGTGACACGGGGCTGCTGATTCCTGGGGCGGTTGCCCAGTTGCGGTCGATTGCGGGCGCGGGCTCAGCGGGCCATTGCGGCGCCTCGGCGTGCCCGGGGCACCTGGGCCATGCACTGAGCGTCCTGGTGCAATACGGGCAGTGGGACGCCGCCCGCCCGGCATGCCGCCGGCTGCTGGCCACTCAATGGGGCGACGGCTCATTTGCCGATCCGGGGCGCCGCTATGCTGCCGTGGCAAGCACGGCGCAGGCGGTCCGTGGCCTGCTCGACATAGAGCAGAATTTATCGCCGCCGCTCGCCGCCGCCAGTCCGCAAGTGGATGATCCGGCACTGGTTCACGATATTGAGGCGGCCGCCCGGCGTGCATGCGATTATCTTGCCCGACACGCCGACCCGCTGCGCACACCCGGTTCGATTCCGGCCGGTCCGCCGGAAATGGCGCTCGCCGCGCTGCCGTGCCTCGCGCTGGCGGCCCGCAGGTTGCACGTGG
>JBBDNX010000105.1:0-1357 GCA_040877345.1 Pirellulales bacterium | reverse complement strand
GTAGGGGCGAAAGTCAATAGCCGGGCGGCGTAAGCCCCCGGCAGCGCGCCACCGATACCGCCGTAAGCCCCCGAAGGGGGCGACAGTGATCGTAGCCTGAAGCTGGATTTCCGAAATGCCTGGCGTGCGTATCGAGGTTCGCCAAGTTTTTCATCATTCAGGGTGCCAGCACGACATGGCCGACTCGCCAGAATCCACGCCGTAGCTGAATTCGCCCGAATTCAGCCCCCGCTATCCACCCTGCAACTCCCTCCTGCAACTGGCCACTTTCTCGCCGATCGGATACGTTGATTTCTTCCTGACCACGACACCCAATCCCCATCGCTCGCGATCACCCCACACCATGCTCGAACCGCTCGCCTACGATCCACGCCGCGTCATGATCGAAGGCACCGGCCTGGCCCCCGCCGACCTCGCGGCCTTGGCCGGACGCCTCGAACAGGCGCGTTCCCAGGTGCTCGACGAGGCCCGGCTGTGGGCCTCCGGCACGGTGCCAGCCGAGCTGGAGCCGCTCGACGCCGGCTTTATCGACCTGCCCGACCGACTGCTTGCCGACTACGCCCGCGACCGTGCCGGCAGCGAGCTGGCCCGCATCTTGGCGGCCGCCCGCCGACTGGCCGGCCTGGTCGACCGCGTGGTACTGTTGGGCATCGGCGGGTCGTACATGGGGGCCTGTGCCCTCTTCCAGGCCTGCTGCCATCCCTATCACAACGAGCTCGACCGCGGCGAGCGCGGCGGCCGACCCCGAATCTACTTCGAGGGCAACAACCTCGATAACGACGCCTGCCAGGGCCTGCTCGACCTCGTCGATCACTCTCGCGGCCCATCCTCCGATCGGCTCGAAACCTCCTGGGGCATTGTCGTCATCTCCAAGAGCGGCGGCACGCTGGAGACCGCCGTCGCCTTTCGCCAGTTTCTGGCCGCCTTGCGCCGCGCCTGCGGCAACGACGCGGCCGAGGTCGCGGATCGCGTCGTCAGCATCACCGGTTCCAGCGGCCGGCTGTTCGAGCTCTCACGGGCGCTGGGATGCCCTGACGTGTTCTTTATTCCGGAAGGCGTCGGGGGCCGCTTCTCCATCTTCACCGCCGTGGGCCTGTTGCCCGCCGCCCTGTTGGGCCTCGACGTCGTGGCGCTCTTGAACGGCGCGGCCGCCATGAACGCGCGGTTCAAAGCGGCGCCCCCCGGCAACAACCCGGTGCTCGACTACGTCGGCGTCTGCCACCTGATGGAGATCCTCCGCGGCGCTCACATCCGGGTTCTGGCCACCTGGGGCAAGGGTTTGGAAGCCGCCGGATTCTGGTATGATCAACTGCTCAGCGAGAGTCTCGGCAAGCAGGAAAAGGGGGCCACGCCGATC
>JBBDNX010000104.1:0-7122 GCA_040877345.1 Pirellulales bacterium | reverse complement strand
TCAACTCCCTCGCACGGGCCCTGGCCGAGAACTGGCCCTTCTGGCTGGTGACGCTCACGCTGGTCGTGGCGGCGGCCATCGACGGTTGGAAGCTCAAGGTGCCCAATTGGCTGACGTTCCCGATGATCATCAGCGGCTGGATCTACAGCGCGCTGGTCGGTTCCCAGGGCTTTTCCGGTTGGGAAGGCCTCGGCTACAGCCTGGCCGGCACAGCGGTGGGCCTGGCACTGCTGCTGCCCGCCTATGCGATTGGCGGGATGGGCGCAGGCGATGTCAAGCTTTTAGCCGGCGTAGGCGCATGGGTCTGGTCGACCGTCACATTCTACGCATTTTGCCTGTCCGCCGTGATTGGCGGGGTGATTGCCTTGGTAATGGTCCTGTACCGCAGGGCCTGGGCCAAACACCGAGAGCAGTTCTGGATGATCTTCCTGGAAGTCATCACCCTGCGGGACCCCAACCAGTTGTCGGCCATGGCGGCGGAGCGCAAAAGTTCCATGCTGCTCTTGCCTTACGGTATTCCGATCGCGATGGGGACGATCCTCTACTTTGCTTGGACTGGGATGCTCTTATGAACGACAGCAACATCAGCAACAGCTCGCTGGACCGGGGGGAAGAGGTGGAAGCACGGGTGGTCTCGGGAGGAAATCGGTTTCAAAAGGTTTCGCGACTGGAGAAGATCTGCCGGTTGTGCCGAAGATACCGACGCGGAGCCGCAGCCGTGGAGTTCGCGGTCGTGGTTCCCGTGTTCTTCCTTTTTGTGTTTGGCTCACTCGAATTCGGACGCTTGCTCATGGTTCAGGCAGTCATCACCAACGCCGCCCGGGAAGGGGCCCGCAAGGGAGTGCTCGACGGTTCCACCACCGAAGGTGTCACCTCCGCGGTGAACGAGTACCTGACGCAGTCGTCCATCTCCGGCGCGACTGTGACGGTTACTCCGAGCCCACCCAGCAGTGCCGGTTATGGAGAACCTGTCACGGTTAGCGTCACGATTCCTTTCGATCAAGTCAGTTGGCTACCATCGCCAATGTTCTTAGGTGGAAGAACGATGGCCGCCAGCACCGTCATGCGTCGTGAAAGTGTTGAGTAGAGCCAAGTGCGCCGCGAGTGCTCGCGGCCAACGGTTGGAGGGGGGACATGCGTCCAAAATCAGTGATCCTGCTGATCCTGGCACTAGGCTGCGGCCTGGTGGCCTCGGTCGGCATCAACCAGGTGATGGCCAATCGCCGGGGCAACACCAACGAGCCGACGGAGACGGTTCCCGTCTTAGTGACGTTGGGCGAAATCGGCATCGGCGACCCATTGAAACCTGAAATGCTCAAGCTGGAACAATGGCCCAAGAGTAACGTGCCCAGCGGAGCGCTCGGCAAACTCGAGGACATCGAGGGGCGGGTCACCCGCGTCCGGTTTTATCCGGGTGAGCCGATCCTCGACGCCAAGCTGCTCGGCAAGGGAGAAAAAGGTACAGCGGCCTCAGGGCATATCCCGAACGGCATGCGCGTGGTCTCGGTCCGCGTGGACGCGGTGAGCAGCTCCAGTGGGCTGATCCTGCCGGGCGACCGGGTCGACGTGCTCGTTCACGTCACCGAAAACCAGAACAAGGGCATTCCCCAGACCACCACCAGCACCTTCCTGCAGAATGTGAAGGTGTTCGCGGTCGACGATCTGTTCAACCGCAAAGAAGAAGGCTCGATGGCCGCCAAGACCATTTCGCTGTTGGTTACGCCCAGGCAGGCCGAGCTGGTGATGCTGGCGACACAGTTGGGCACCCTGCAGTTGGTCATGCGCAGCAACACGGACGAATCGAACTCCGACGCTCCGGGCGCCTCGGTGGGCGAGCTGTTGCAGCACAACGACCAGTTCGCCTCGCGGCCGGCGCCGGTCGTGGGCCCGCAGGGCAAGAACCCGCTCATCCAGTTGCTCAACCAGCCCGCCAAGCCGGGGCCTCAAGGCAAACCAAGGGCCAGCGCCTGGGTGATGGAAGTGATCGAGGGGGGCACCGTGCGGGAAGTCGAGTTCGACGACGAGGCACGCGCAGGCAAGACGGTGCCCGGCAGCACGAAACAGGTCAACCCGGCCGCGGGGTCGAAGAAGAAGCCGCCGGCCGACGAAGAAAAGCCTTCCGCCGACGAGGACGACTCCCCGGTAAAACCGGCGGACGAATAACCGACGATAAGACAACCCGGGCGCCCAGGCGCCACGGACATGGGGGCCACCGCGGCCAGCGGCGGCCAAACACGGACGGTACGACTGATCGATCGCACGGATTTTCGCAAGGAAGTTCAAGGATGCTCACTCCAAGCCTACGGCGACCCCTCGCCTCGCGCCTGGCGCATGTTTTCTCGGCGGCATTGACGGCAGCCCCGAAGCTCGTTGCTTGTCTCGGCCTCATGGCCGGGCTGCTGGCGGCGCCCGGCCGGCTGGCGGGCCAACAGATGGGCCCCAATCCCCTGGTGCACCGCGTGCAGGGGGCCAGCCAACGGCTGGAGATGATCGTCAACACCAGCCGCATCCTGACGCTGGACCAGAAGATCCCCCGCGTCGGCGTGAACAACAAGGAAGTGCTGGACCTCACGCCGCTCTCGGCCACGCAGGTCCAGATCCTGGCCAAGAAGGCGGGTGTCACCCAGGTCAACCTGTGGGACGAACAGGAGAACGTCCACGTCGTCGACGTGATCGTGTTCGGCGACGCCCAGGAGCTGTCGATGCTGTTGCAGTCGCAGTTTCCCAAGGCCTCGCTCAAGGTCATTCCCCTGGCGTCCAGCGTACTGATCTCGGGTTACGTGGACGATCCCGACCAGGTGGACCGGATCATCAAGATGGCCGAGGACTACCATCCCAAGGTCATCAACAACATCCGCGTGGGCGGCGTGCAGCAAGTGCTGCTGCAGGTCCGCGTGATGGAAGTCTCGCGCACCAAGCTGCGGCGAGCGGGGGTGGATTTCGCCGCCTTCTCGTCCAGCGGCGATTTCTTCGTCTCCAGCATCAGCGGCCTGATTGCAACCGCGTCGAACACGGCTGGCACGGTGACCAGCACGGGCGGCGAAACGGCGTCGTTTGGCATCCTGGACTCGAGCAACTCGTTCTTTGCCTTCCTCGAGCTTTTGCAGCAGCGGAACCTGGCCAAGATCCTGGCCGAGCCGCAACTGGTGACGGTCAGCGGGCGGCCGGCGTTCTTCAATTCGGGCGGCGAGTTTCCGATCCTGGTGCCGCAGAGCCTGGGCACCGTTTCGGTCCAGTACCGTAAGTTCGGCACGCAGGTCGATTTCGTGCCGATCGTGCTGGGCAACGGGGCGATCCGCCTGGAAGTACGGCCGCGGGTCAGCGAAATCGACCCCTCGCGGAGCGTGACGATCAACGACACCAGCGTGCCCGGCTTGCGGGTCCGCGAAGTCGATACGGGAGTCGAGATGCGGGCCGGTCAGACCTTGGCCATCGCCGGCCTGGTGCAGAACCGAGTCGAGGCGCAAGTCCGCGGTGTGCCTTGGGTCAGCGACCTGCCCTGGGTGGGCGCCGCTTTCCGCAGAACAAGCGAAGAGGTCAACGAGATCGAACTGTTGATCATGGTAACTCCCCAACTGGTCGACGCCTTGGATCCGCACGAAGTGCCCCCCTGCGGGCCGGGCTTCGACACCGCCAGTCCCACCGACATCCAGTTGTACATGCGAGGACACATCGAGGTGCCCCGCTGCTGCACCGACGGGAGCTGCGCCGACTGCCGCGCCCGTGGCGGCATCGGCGCCGACGTGCTGCCCCCCGGCGCCTATGAAGTGCCAGTGGAATCGATCGGGCCCCCACCCACGCCCCAGCCCGGACAATCGGGCCAGCGTGGCAAGGCCTCGAACGTCCGGCCCACGCGGCTGCCGGCCAGCGGCAACTCCCTGCGGCGGGCACCGTCGGGCCCGGATGAAACCTCGGCTGGCCCGGCCGGTTCTGAACGGCAACACCGTCACAAGCCGTCCAGCCGCAACCGGCAGGCTCCTTCGGCGCAAGCGGTCGGGCAAAAAACGCCTCCCGGCTTCATCGGCCCCATCGGCTATGACGTGGTAAAGTAAATAGGCCGGAACCGCGGGGCCTTGGCGTGCACCCTGGCATGCAGGCGCGCAACGACCCGCGGCTCATGGCGGCGGCCCGCCGAAGCCACCCACGCGTTGAGGCAGTCAAAACACCATGAGTAACGTGCTCCGCTTGGCCATTGTCGATCCGAGCGACGCCACGCGCGATAACCTGAAGACCATGTTGCTGGGCATGGATCGCGTTTGGCTCGAGGCCGAGTGCTCGCGCTACGAGTTCTTTTCCGACGTGGTGGCCCAGACGCATCCGGACATCGGCATCGTGGCCTTGGACCACGACGTGGACAAGGCGCTGGAGCTGGTCGTCAAGCTGAACGACACTTCGCCCGAGTGCAGCATCCTGGTCGTGAGCAGCTCGGCCGACGGCAAGCTGATCCTGCGGGCCATGCGGGCCGGCGCCAAGGAGTTTCTGACGCAGCCGATCCGCATCCAGGATCTGCTCGACTCCCTGGAGCGGATCAGCGACCGGCGTTTCGGGCGCGGCGAGACCAAGGCCCGCGGCAGCTTCGTCATCGCCGTGGCCGGGGCCACCGGCGGCGTCGGCACCACCAGCGTGGCCGTGAACCTGGGCTGCATCCTGGCCCAGGATCCAAAGAACACGGTAGCCCTGGTCGACCTGGATCTCTGCTTGGGCGACGCCGACGTGTTCCTCGACACGATCCCCGACTACACGCTGGTCGATGTCTCACAGAACGTCACCCGGCTCGATTTCACCTTGTTGAAGCGGTCGCTTACCAAGCATTCCTCGGGGTTGTTCCTGCTGCCGCGCCCCGTGCAGATGGAAGACATGGAGCTGATCACCGCCGACGACCTGCAGCGCGTGTTCGGCTTGCTCAAGGCCACCTTCACCCACCTGGTGATCGATCTATCCAAGAGCTACAGCGCTTTGGACCTGGTGGCCCTGGAGATGGCCAGCCACATTTTGCTGGTCACCCAGCTCGACTTGCCCTGCCTGCGCAACGTCGTGCGGCTGATGATGTCGTTCGGCAACATGAAAGGCGTGGCCGACAAGGTCAAAATCGTCGTCAACCGCGTGGGCCTGGACAACGGCAACATCAGCCTCAAGAAGGCCCAGGATACCATCGGCCGCGAGATCTTCTGGCAGTTGCCCAACGACTACCGCACCATGGTCGAGGTCCGCAACAACGGCGTGCCCTTGATCGAGCAAGCGCCGAAGGCTTCGATTACGCAGGCCCTTGTTCAGCTCAGCGAAACCCTGGTCGGCCCGGCCAAAGCCGCCGATTCCGAAGACGAGCCAGGGGCCAAGGCCTCGCGCAGCCTGCTCAGCTTCTGGCCCGTCAAGGGCAAAGGCGGCAAGTGAACGGGGGTCGGGAGTCGGTGGCCAGGAGTCAGGGGTAGCAGGACTCGCCAGAGTTCTGGCGAAGCGGGCCACGGCCCGAATTCTGGCGAATCCGGCTACGGGGTAACGGTCCCCAGTCTTGGGCGCTCGCCACGGCGGCCCCTCCAAGCCGTGGCACAAATTCTAGGGCCGGCTCACGTCCGAGTCGAAGACGCGGACCTTGCTCCAGAGCGAGCGGCTCTGTTGGACGAACTTCACGTGTCTTTCCGAGACCTGGTAGTCGTCGTGCGCCTTGCGGTCGCGAAACACCAGGTGCAAACCCACGTCAAAATCGAGGTCGTTTACTTCGCGGTCCAGATCGCTCACCGTCCCGGCGGCATAAAACTCCGTGCCCGGATGGTCGCTGAGATACTCGTGACAGGCCTCGACCAGCTTTCGGCGGTTTTCGGGCGTCGAATTCTTGAGCGAGAAATAGACATTGTGAGCGAGCATCGGTTCCTTTCCTTCGGCCGCGTCGGCCAGGGCGGTTCGCGGGCCGGTCAGAGTGTACGACACGCCGGCCACGGTCCACGCGGCGCCGGCTGAAATGAGGCAGAGCATGCCAAGCGACCAGCGCCGTTTCGAGTTCGTCTTCATTCGATTGATGTCTCCTATGAAGGCCCACGTTCCGCGTCACTTGCCCCGCTTGGCCGGTTCTGCCTTGCCCGCGACGAGCGGCTGGCCGTTGGTCTGTTCGGTTCTGGCCAGGGCCGGCCCGATCAGCTCTTCGATCTCGCGGTCGTCGAGGACTTCGCGTTCCGACAGGGCGTTGGCGATGGCGTCCAGCTTGTCGCGGTGCTCGGCCAGGATGGCCTTGGCCCGGTCGGCGGCCGAGTGCAGGATGCGGGACACTTCTTCATCGATCACCTGGGCCGTGTGCTCGCTGAACTCGCGCGGCTCCTGCAGGTCCCTGCCCAGGAAGGGATGCTCCTCGCTGGTACGATAGGCCACGGGACCCAGCCGCTCGCTCATGCCCCAGTGCGTCACCATGCGGCGGGCCAGTTGAGTCGAGCGTTTCAGATCGTCCTCGGCCCCGGCGCTGTGCTCGTCGAACACCAGCTTCTCGGCCGCCCGGCCGCCCATCATGAAGATCAGCCGGGCGTGCAATTCGCTCTCGCTGATGTTCAGCCGGTCTTCCTCGGGCAGCAACTGGGTCACTCCCAGCGCCCGTCCTCGGGGGATGATCGTCACCTTGTGCAGGCGATCGGCGCCGGGCACCAGCCAGGCCAGCAAGGCATGCCCCGCCTCGTGGTAGGCGGTCATCACTTTCTCCTTGCCGGTGAGCACCTCTTCACGCTTGGCGCCCATCAGGATCTTGTCGCGGGCCACGTCGAAGTCGAGCATGTCGACGTGGTCCTTGCCCTGCCGCGTCGCCCACAGGGCCGCCTCGTTGACCAGGTTGCGGATATCCGCTCCGGTCAGGCCCACCGTGCCCAGCGCCAGGCGGTGCAGGTCGACGTCGTCGGCCAGCGGCACCTCCCGGCAATGGACTCGAAAGATCGCTTCTCGCCCCTTCAGGTTCGGCCGGTCGACCGTCACGTGACGGTCGAACCTGCCGGGCCGCAGCAGTGCCGGATCGAGCACGTCGGGGCGGTTGGTGGCCGCCAGGACGATTACCGACTCGTTGGGGCTGAACCCGTCCATCTCGCTGAGGATCTGGTTGAGGGTCTGCTCGCGTTCGTCGTGACCGCCGGGCATGCCGCTGCCGCGCAC